>NZ_JAIWYK010000435.1:0-57561 GCF_022030075.1 Anoxybacillus sp. LAT27 | reverse complement strand
AGCCCAGGGGAGCCGCAGTGAAAAGGCCCAAGCGACTGTTTATCAAAAACACAGGTCTCTGCGAAGCCGTAAGGCGAAGTATAGGGGCTGACACCTGCCCGGTGCTGGAAGGTTAAGGGGAGCGCTTAGCGCAAGCGAAGGTGCGAACCGAAGCCCCAGTAAACGGCGGCCGTAACTATAACGGTCCTAAGGTAGCGAAATTCCTTGTCGGGTAAGTTCCGACCCGCACGAAAGGTGTAACGACTTGGGCACTGTCTCAACGAGAGACCCGGTGAAATCATAGTACCTGTGAAGATGCAGGTTACCCGCGACAGGACGGAAAGACCCCGTGGAGCTTTACTGCAGCCTGATATTGAATGTTGGTGCGACATGTACAGCATAGGTGGGAGACTGAGAAGCCTGGACGCCAGTCTAGGTGGAGTCGCCGTTGGGATACCACCCTTGTCGTACTGAGATTCTAACCCGCACCCCTGATCGGGGTGGGAGACAGTGTCAGGTGGGCAGTTTGACTGGGGCGGTCGCCTCCCAAAGCGTAACGGAGGCGCCCAAAGGTTCCCTCAGAATGGTTGGAAATCATTCGAAGAGTGTAAAGGCAGAAGGGAGCTTGACTGCGAGACCTACAAGTCGAGCAGGGACGAAAGTCGGGCTTAGTGATCCGGTGGTTCCGAATGGAAGGGCCATCGCTCAACGGATAAAAGCTACCCCGGGGATAACAGGCTTATCTCCCCCAAGAGTCCACATCGACGGGGAGGTTTGGCACCTCGATGTCGGCTCATCGCATCCTGGGGCTGTAGTCGGTCCCAAGGGTTGGGCTGTTCGCCCATTAAAGCGGTACGCGAGCTGGGTTCAGAACGTCGTGAGACAGTTCGGTCCCTATCCGTCGCGGGCGTAGGAAATTTGAGAGGAGCTGTCCTTAGTACGAGAGGACCGGGATGGACGCACCGCTGGTGTACCAGTTGTCCCGCCAGGGGCACAGCTGGGTAGCTATGTGCGGAAGGGATAAGCGCTGAAAGCATCTAAGCGTGAAGCCCCCCTCAAGATGAGATTTCCCATCGCGTCAAGCGAGTAAGATCCCTTGAAGATGACAAGGTAGATAGGTCCGAGGTGGAAGCGTGGCGACACGTGCAGCTGACGGATACTAATCGATCGAGGACTTAACTAAACACACAAGAAAAGCGGAGAACGGTTCTTGACGTAGTCAAGAAAACGTCCGACGGAGCCGAGAGCTTTTGACGAAGACGTGCGTGCACGTCGAACGGAAAAAGCGAAGGCGCAGGAGGATGTTAGTTCGAAGCTAGACATCAAGAAAAGCGAAGGCGACTGTTCTGTTATCTAGTTTTGAAGGAATTATCCTTCACGCCGAAAGAGGCGAAACGAAAGAGCATGTTTGCTCGGTGACGATGGCGGAGAGGTCACACCCGTTCCCATCCCGAACACGGAAGTTAAGCTCTCCAGCGCCGATGGTAGTTGGCGGGACACCGCCTGCGAGAGTAGGACGTTGCCGGGCAAGAAAAAGACCAAGACTAAATTGTCTTGGTCTTTTTGTTTTATATCGTGAATGCAATGGGTAAAATATATGAGAAAAAGAAGGGAATCCTTGCATTTTTGAAGAAATCCGTATATATTAAAATTAAAGTCAAATATAGTCAAAGTCAACTGGCAGAGGAGGGATTATGTGAGGAATATCTCTGATGTCATTGAGCAATATTTAAAACAAGTATTAAATATGAGCGGAAAAGATATCGTTGAGATTAAACGAAGCGAAATTGCAGACAAGTTTCAGTGTGTTCCTTCGCAAATAAATTATGTTATTAACACACGCTTTACGTTAGAAAGAGGATACATTGTTGAGAGTAAACGAGGTGGCGGTGGCTATATCCGCATAATGAAAGTGAAGACTCAAAATACTTCCCAGCTTATTGATCATTTATTGTCACTTGTTCAAGAAAGAATTAGTCAAACAAATGGAGAACATATTATTCAACGCTTATTAGATGAAAAGGTAATTTCAAAACGAGAAGCGAATATGATGTTAAGCATTATTGATCGCACGGTTTTATCTCTTGACCTTCCTCATCGTGACGAGTTGCGTGCGCGCATATTAAAAGCGATGCTGACATCGTTAAAGTATATGTAGAGAGGGTGAATACTTTGATATGTCAAGAGTGTAATCAACGACCAGCAACGCTTCATTTCACTAAAATTGTTAATGGGGAGAAGACAGAATTTCATCTTTGTGAGCAATGCGCTCACGAAAAAGGCGAAATGTTTATGTTCCCGCATCAAGGAGCTTTTTCAATCAATAATTTAATTGCTGGACTATTAAATATGGATGCATCGCTAAAAGAGCCAAAAGCTCCCTCTTTTCACAATGAACATATATTACAATGTGAGCTTTGTAAAATGACATACGCCCAATTCGTTAAAGTCGGTCGTTTTGGTTGTGCAAGTTGTTATGAAACGTTTCGTAGCCATTTACCACCTATTTTTCGAAAGTTACATGGAGGACATGTAGCGCATGAGGGAAAAATTCCGAAGCGAGTAGGAGGTACGTTGTACGTCCGTAAGCAAATCGGGCAGTTGAAACAAATGTTACAGGAGCTTATTGCTAAAGAACAATTTGAGAAAGCTGCTGAAGTGCGTGATCAAATTCGAGAACTTGAAGCAAAATTACATGCGGAAGGGGGC
Organism: Anoxybacillus sp. LAT27; assembly: GCF_022030075.1. Lineage (NCBI taxonomy): Bacteria > Bacillati > Bacillota > Bacilli > Caryophanales > Anoxybacillaceae > Anoxybacillus > Anoxybacillus sp. LAT27. The sequence continues at coordinate 54,873 of NZ_JAIWYK010000435.1, read as the reverse complement.
GCCTAATTATATGAACGAATATTTGTTTTTCCAACGCGCTCTCAGTCCATGGATGAATGAAGAGGGGCCAGATTCTGATATTGTACTTAGTAGCCGTATTCGTTTAGCGAGAAATATGAAAAAATATCCGTTCCCAACGGTATTTACAAATGAAGAAGCAATGCAAATTGTTCAGTTGTTTGAACGATTATTTTTACAAAAAAGTCTTGGTCACGTTGGCCCTTTTTTCTTATTAAAAATGAATGAATTACAATCTATTGAAAAACGTGTATTAGTTGAAAAACATTTAATTAGCCCTCATTTAGCTGAAGATTGTACGTTTGGTGCATGTTTATTATCCGAACAAGAAGAAGCAAGTATTATGATCAACGAGGAAGATCATATTCGTATTCAATGTTTATTTGCTGGTTTTCAGCTGAAAGAAGCATTGAAAATGGCAAATGCTTTGGATGACTGGATTGAACAACATATTGACTACGCTTTCGACGAAAAGTACGGTTATTTGACGAGCTGTCCAACGAATGTCGGCACAGGTTTGCGAGCATCTGTAATGATGCATTTGCCGGGTCTTGTGTTAACACAGCAAATGAATCAATTGATTCCTGCGATCAACCAGCTCGGTCTAGTTGTTCGCGGCACGTATGGAGAAGGTAGTGAAGCGTTAGGAAACATTTTTCAAATTTCTAATCAAATTACACTTGGAAAAAGTGAAGAGGATATTGTTGAAGATTTAACAGGAGTTGTTCGTCAACTAATTGAACAAGAACGAATGGCGCGTGAGGCATTAGTCAAAACTTCTAACATACAATTAGAAGATAAGGTATATCGTTCCTACGGTGTGCTAACGAACAGCCGGATCATTGGTTCAAAAGAGGCTGCCCAATGTTTATCTGATGTACGATTAGGCATCGATCTCGGATATATTACGAACGTACCAAAAACAATTTTAACAGAGCTAATGATTTTGACGCAGCCCGGCTTTTTACAAAAGTATGCTGGTGGTGCATTACGCCCGCAAGAACGTGATGTTCGTCGTGCATCGCTCATTCGTGAACGATTACACCAATGGAAGTGAATTAAAGGAGGTTGATGAAAATGATGTTCGGACGTTTTACAGAACGAGCACAAAAAGTGTTAGCATTAGCGCAAGAGGAAGCGGTTCGGTTAGGACATAACAATATCGGAACAGAGCACATTTTGCTCGGTCTTATTCGAGAAGGGGAAGGAATTGCAGCAAAAGCGCTTATGGCGCTCGGATTAGGGCCAGATAAAATTCAAAAAGAAGTTGAATCGCTCATCGGACGTGGAAACGAAGTAGGACAAACGATTCATTACACGCCTCGTGCCAAAAAAGTAATTGAATTGTCAATGGATGAAGCTAGAAAACTTGGGCATTCTTACGTTGGTACAGAGCATATTTTGCTTGGTCTTATTCGAGAAGGAGAAGGTGTAGCGGCTCGCGTTTTAAATAATTTAGGGGTAAGCTTAAATAAAGCTCGCCAACAAGTACTTCAATTATTAGGAAGCAACGAGTCTGCTTCAGGACATCATGGGGGAACAACGCATGCCAATACCCCAACATTAGATAGTTTAGCCCGCGATTTAACAGCGATCGCTCGTGAAGGCGGTTTAGACCCTGTCATTGGAAGAAGTAAAGAAATTCAACGCGTCATTGAAGTGTTAAGCCGTAGAACGAAAAATAACCCTGTTTTAATCGGGGAGCCAGGTGTAGGAAAAACGGCTATTGCTGAAGGACTAGCTCAACAAATCGTCAATAACGAAGTGCCAGAGACGCTTCGTGATAAGCGTGTCATGACGCTTGACATGGGAACGGTCGTGGCAGGTACAAAATATCGTGGAGAATTTGAAGATCGTTTGAAAAAAGTGATGGATGAAATTCGTCAAGCAGGAAATATCATTTTGTTTATTGACGAATTGCATACGCTCATCGGAGCTGGTGGCGCAGAGGGAGCTATTGATGCATCAAATATTTTAAAACCGTCTCTTGCACGTGGAGAGTTGCAATGTATTGGCGCAACAACATTGGATGAATATCGCAAATATATTGAAAAAGATGCGGCGTTAGAAAGACGTTTTCAACCAATTCATGTTGGTGAGCCGACAGTTGAAGAATCGATCCAAATTTTAAAAGGGTTGCGAGATCGTTATGAGGCTCACCATCGCGTTTCGATTTCAGATGAGGCAATTGAGCAAGCTGTGAAGCTTTCAGATCGCTACATTTCAGATCGATTTTTACCAGATAAAGCAATTGACTTAATTGACGAGGCTTGCTCGAAAGTACGTTTACGTTCGTTTACGACCCCACCAAATTTAAAAGAGCTTGAACAAAAACTTGAGGAAATTCGTAAAGAAAAAGATGCAGCGGTACAAAGCCAGGAGTTTGAAAAAGCAGCATCATTACGAGATGCAGAACAAAAATTGCGCGAACAACTTGAAGAAACGAAACGAGCATGGAAAGAGAAACAAGGTCAAGAAAACTCCGAAGTAACTGTAGAGGACATCGCAGCTGTCGTATCTAGCTGGACGGGAATCCCGGTTTCCAAATTAGCTCAAACAGAAACAGAACGGTTGTTAAAACTAGAAGAAATTTTACATTCCCGTGTGATCGGACAAGAAGAAGCTGTCAAAGCAGTTGCAAAAGCAGTTCGTCGCGCCCGTGCAGGCTTAAAAGATCCAAAACGCCCAATCGGTTCGTTTATTTTCCTCGGTCCGACGGGTGTCGGAAAAACAGAATTAGCCCGTGCGCTTGCAGAAGCGATGTTTGGTGATGAAGATGCAATGATTCGAATTGACATGTCTGAATATATGGAGAAACATTCGACATCACGTCTTGTCGGTTCACCTCCGGGATATGTTGGCTACGAAGAAGGTGGACAATTAACGGAAAAAGTTCGTCGCAAGCCGTATTCTGTCATCTTATTAGATGAGATTGAAAAGGCTCATCCAGACGTATTTAACATTTTACTACAAGTATTAGAAGATGGGCGTTTAACGGATTCGAAAGGACGGACAGTTGATTTCCGAAATACGATCATTATTATGACATCAAACGTTGGTGCGGATGCGCTGAAGAGAAATAAATACGTTGGCTTCAATGTGCAAGACGAGAGTCAACAGTACAAAGATATGAAAGGGAAAGTGATGGACGAATTGAAAAAGGCGTTTCGTCCGGAATTTTTAAACCGAATTGATGAAATTATTGTGTTCCATTCGCTTGAGAAGAAACATTTGAAAGAAATTGTTTCATTAATGGTTGAGCAATTGAAAAAACGCCTACAAGAACAACAAATCGATTTAGAGTTAACCGATGCCGCAATTGAAAAATTAGCAGAAGAAGGTTACGATTTAGAATATGGTGCACGTCCATTGCGTCGCGCGATTCAAAAACATGTTGAAGACCGTTTATCTGAAGAGCTGTTAAAAGGAACAATCGGCAGCGGACAAAAAGTTGTCATGGATGTAAAGGACGGACAGTTTGTTGTGTTGACAAAAGAGACAGTAAAATAACGAAAACAAGGTATGCTTACACGCATACCTTGTTTTTCATCATGAAAGGAATGGAGTTATGGTTAAGCGGAAAACAAAGTTCGTTTGCCAACATTGTGGATATGAAACGGCGAAATGGATGGGGAAATGTCCGGGGTGCCATTCGTGGAATGCGATGGTTGAAGAAACGGAAATAGTAAAACCACACACCCGAGCATTATTTGTGCATACAGAAGGTGGAACAACTAAACCTGTATCGATTACAACGGTGGAAACAACGCAGGAGCCGAGAATTGATACGAAGTTTACAGAATTTAACCGTGTGTTAGGAGGCGGCATTGTTCGTGGTTCTCTCGTTTTGATTGGGGGGGATCCGGGTATTGGGAAATCGACGTTGTTGCTACAGATTTGCGCTCAACTCGCAAGCGATGACTACTCCGTTTTATATATTTCCGGGGAAGAATCGGTAAAACAAACGAAGTTGCGTGCTGAACGGTTGCATGTGACAGCTAAACGTTTATACGTTTTATCTGAAACAAACTTAGAACATATTATCCAAACGGTTGACGAGATGAAGCCAGCGTTTGTCGTTATTGATTCCATCCAAACGATATATCGATCAGAAATTACATCGGCCCCAGGGAGCGTTTCACAAGTTCGTGAATGTACGGCAGAGTTAATGAGACTAGCTAAAACAAAAGGTATTGCGATTTTTATAGTTGGGCATGTTACAAAAGAAGGAGCGCTTGCAGGACCGCGCATTTTAGAACATATGGTTGATACTGTATTATATTTTGAGGGAGAGCGTCATCATACGTATCGCATTTTACGGGCAGTGAAAAATCGATTCGGTTCCACAAACGAAATCGGTATTTTCGAAATGAAAGAAATGGGGCTTACCGAAGTCAAAAACCCATCAGAAATTTTTTTAGAAGAGCGTTCGAAAGGTGCAGCTGGGTCAACGGTCGTCGCTTCCATGGAGGGAACGAGACCGGTGTTAGTTGAAATTCAAGCGTTAGTATCGCCGACTAGCTTTGGAACGCCACGTCGAATGGCGACAGGAATAGACCATAATCGCGTATCTTTACTAATGGCTGTGCTTGAAAAAAGAGTTGGTCTGCTTCTTCAAAACCAAGATGCATATTTAAAGGTGGCTGGTGGCATAAAGTTAGATGAACCTGCAATTGACTTAGCGATTGCGGTAAGCATTGCATCTAGCTTTCGAGATCAACCAACAAATCATACGGACGTTGTAATCGGGGAAGTTGGATTAACAGGGGAAGTGCGTCGTGTCTCCCGCATTGAACAGCGTGTACAAGAAGCTGCTAAACTTGGCTTTCAGCGCATCATTATTCCGAAAAGCAACATCGGTGGGTGGAACATTCCAAAAGGTGTTGAAATCATCGGAATAGCTAATGTCGAAGAGGCGCTATACTACGCATTAGGAGAAGGGAAAAATGGTCCAATATTTTAACAAAACCATTAAAAAATGATTAAAAATGATGTTCAGATTGGTTTCAAACATTGGAAACTGTTTATAATGTAATAGAGGAGGTGAAAAACGTGTTAAAACGAATTGTGCAAGCATCTTTTTTAATTACTGGGGGAATGTTAGGAATTATTTTCTTTCCTACTTTGTTGAAAATGTTGCATTTAAATGATCTTCCTTATGTCAATAGCCCATATGTAGCGGCCCCAGTTGGTGCGATCATCGTATTCCTTCTCACGTTCTGGTTAGTCGATCATGTGGTTGGACTTATTCATTGGATGGAAGAAACGTTAGTCAAAGCACCTGTAACTGATTTATTATTTGGAAGTCTCGGTTTGATTTTCGGCTTGATTGTAGCCTTTTTAGTCGTTATTCCATTAAACTCTATTCAAATTCCGCTTGTTAATACGATATTGCCTATTTTTCTTACGCTATTGTTAGGGTATTTAGGATTTCAAGTCGGATTTAAAAAGCGCGATGAGTTAATGGGCTTATTTTCGTTGTCAAACCGAAGTGGCAAGAAAAAAGGTGGCGAAGAAGAGGAGAAAAAAGGAAAATCGCTAAAAATTTTAGATACGAGTGTCATTATTGACGGGCGTATTGCGGATATTTGCCAGACGGGCTTTTTGGAAGGGACGATCGTTATACCGCGTTTTGTGCTAGAAGAATTGCAACATATTGCTGATTCTTCGGATGCACTAAAAAGAAATCGTGGACGGAGAGGGCTTGATATTTTAAACCGTATCCAAAAAGAGTTAGCCATTAACGTTGAAATATACGAAGGCGACTTTGAAGGAATCCAGGAAGTCGACAGCAAGCTCGTCAAATTGGCTCAATTGACATCAGGTGTTGTTGTGACAAATGACTTTAATTTAAATAAAGTATGCGAACTACAAAATGTTCCCGTATTAAATATTAACGACTTGGCGAACGCGGTAAAACCAATCGTTCTTCCGGGGGAAGAATTGAATGTTCACGTCATTAAAGACGGAAAAGAACAAAATCAAGGCGTTGCTTATTTAGATGACGGAACGATGATCGTTGTAGAAGATGGGAAGGACTATATCGGAAAACGAGTCGATGTGCTTGTAACGAGCGTGTTACAAACTTCGGCTGGAAGAATGATTTTTGCTAAATTAAAACTACTTGAAAAAGCATTATAAGCTGTTAGGAGATAGGAGAATGAATTACCATGTCGTTATACCGGCAGCTGGTCAAGGAAAACGAATGAATGCAGGAATAAACAAACAGTTTATTGAGCTTGAAGGGATACCGGTTATTATTCATACGTTACGTGTATTTGAAAGAGATGATTTTTGTCAAGGTGTTGTGTTAGTTATTAACGATCAAGAACGTGACCAATTTGTTCGTATGCTTCGTTGTTTTGAAATAAAAAAAGTGAATGCCCTTGTTTCAGGAGGGGAAGAAAGACAGCAGAGCGTCTATAACGGACTAAAAGCGGTCAACGATGGTCACATTGTGCTCATTCACGACGGTGCTCGCCCGTTTGTAACAATCAAGAAAATTCACGAACTTGTGCATGCAACAAAGGAGACGGGAGCAGCTGTGCTCGCTGTTCCTGTCAAAGATACAATGAAACAGGTGGTCGATGGCCATATTGAGAAAACGGTCGATCGATCGAGCTTGTGGGCTGTGCAAACGCCACAAGCTTTTTCCATGTCATTAATTCTTAATGCCCATGAGCGGGCAAAAAAAGAGCGATTTATCGGAACAGATGATGCCAGTCTTGTTGAGCGGATGGGTCATCGTGTCGTCATTGTCGAAGGTGAGTATACAAACATTAAACTAACGACACCGGAAGATTTATTATTTGCGAAAGCGATTTTACGTGCGAGAGGGGATCGATGATGTATCGAATTGGACAAGGATTTGATGTTCATCAGTTTGCTGAAGGGCGTCCGCTTATCATTGGTGGAATCAACATTCCGTATGAGAAAGGATTGCTCGGACATTCTGATGCGGACGTGTTGTTGCATGCGATTGCTGATGCTTGTTTAGGAGCCATTGGTGAAGGGGATATCGGAAAACATTTCCCTGATACAGATGAAGCATACAAAGACGTTGACTCTGCGCTACTTTTACAACACGTATGGAAACTTGTTCGTCAACACGGGTATACGCTTGTTAACGTTGACTGTACGATTATTGCGCAAAAACCAAAAATGGCACCACATATTCCAAATATGCAAAAACGGATTGCTGAATTGTTAGAAGGGGATATTTCACAAGTTAACGTCAAGGCGACGACAACAGAAAAACTTGGCTTCACAGGGAGAGAGGAAGGAATTGCCGCACAAGCTGTTGTTTTGTTACAAAAAAATAATGAATGATGGATTTTGTATGCGGTTTACGGTACAATGAGGTACAGAAATTAGGTAGATGGAGGTCATGACATGACACAGGAAGTAAGGGTGCGCTACGCGCCAAGTCCGACGGGTCATTTACATATTGGTGGTGCGCGCACAGCGTTGTTTAACTATTTGTTTGCTCGTCACCATCATGGGAAATTCATCGTTCGCATTGAAGATACAGATATTGAACGGAATGTAGAAGGTGGCGAACAATCACAGCTTGAAAACTTGAAATGGCTCGGTATTGAATATGATGAATCGGTAGACAAAGACGGAGGATATGGTCCTTATCGTCAAACAGAGCGTCTGCATATTTATCGCCAATATACAAACGAATTGTTAGAAAAAGGCTATGCGTATAAATGTTTTTGTACGCCTGAGGAGCTAGAGCAAGAGCGTGAGGCACAAAAAGCGGCGGGCATTGCGGCACCGCAATATAGTGGCAAATGCCGTCATTTAACGCCAGAGCAAGTTCAACAGCTTGAATCTGAAGGAAAACCGTATACGATTCGTTTAAAAGTACCGGAAGGAAAAGTATATGAATTTGAAGATATGGTGCGCGGTCGTGTATCATTTGAATCGAAAGATATTGGCGATTGGGTGATCGTAAAGGCCAATGGCATCCCGACGTACAACTTCGCTGTCGTCATTGACGATCATTTAATGAAAATTACACATGTATTCCGCGGTGAAGAACATTTATCAAACACACCGAAACAGTTAATGGTGTATGAATATTTCGGTTGGAAGCCGCCAAAATACGCACATTTAACATTAATTGTAAATGAAAATCGTAAAAAATTATCAAAGCGCGATGAGTCAATTATTCAATTCGTTTCTCAATATAAAGAACTCGGATATTTACCAGAAGCGATGTTTAACTTTTTTGCGCTATTAGGTTGGTCGCCAGAGGGAGAAGAAGAAATTTTCACGAAAGAAGAGCTTATTCGCATGTTTGATGTGTCCCGTTTATCAAAATCGCCATCGATGTTTGATAAACAAAAGCTGACATGGATGAACAATCAATATATCAAAAAACTTGATTTAGATCGGTTAGTGGAACTATCGCTCCCTCACTTAATTCGAGCAGGGCGCTTGCCGAAACAAATGACCGATGAACAAAAACAGTGGGCTCGTGATTTAATCGCACTATATCAAGAGCAAATGAGCTACGGCGCTGAAATTGTTGAGCTATCAGAGTTGTTCTTTAAACAAGAAATCGAGTATGATGAAGAGGCAAAGGCTGTTTTAGCTGGCGAACAAGTGCCGAATGTATTAAAAGCATTTTATGAGCAAATGGAACAGCTTGCAACGTTTGATAGTGACCACATTAAAGCAGCCATTAAAGCGGTACAAAAAGAAACGGGGCAAAAAGGGAAAAACTTATTCATGCCGATTCGTGTGGCGGTAACAGGGCAAACGCACGGTCCAGAACTTCCAGAGGCGATTCGTTTGCTCGGAAAAGAAGCGGTATTGTCTCGATTAGTAAAATTCATCCGTTAACATTTCCTCGTTTATATAATAAAATAGGTGTAACCTATATTGGTGAAAGCGTTGATGAGGAGAAGTAAAAAGAATCAGCATGTCAGAGAGAACCACCTTGGCTGGAAGTGGTTTATGCTTGATTCTTTTGAAATGCACCTCGGAGCCTCCTTTCGAACCAGAGACGTTCTGTAGTAGAATGGAGCGGATTCCCTTCCGTTATAAGGGCAAGAGTGAGCCTTCGGCTAAACAGAGTGGAACCGCGCAACCAAGCGTCTCTGTGTCATTGTACACAGAGACGTTTTTTATTTGAAAAATAACAAAGGGGGGAGCAATATGTTTAAAACATTAAAAGAAGATATTGAAGTTATTTTTGAACAAGATCCGGCAGCAAGAAGTTATTTAGAGGTTATTTTGACGTACTCAGGTTTACATGCCATTTGGGCACATCGTATTGCCCACGCGCTTTATAAGCGAAAATTTTATTTTTTAGCGCGCCTCATTTCGCAAATTAGTCGCTTTGTTACGGGTATTGAAATTCATCCCGGCGCGAAGATCGGTCGGCGCTTTTTCATCGATCATGGTATGGGAGTTGTCATTGGAGAAACGTGCGAAATTGGTGATAACGTGACAGTGTATCAAGGCGTCACACTTGGAGGAACAGGGAAAGAAAAAGGAAAGCGTCATCCGACCATTAAAGATAATTGTTTGATTGCGACTGGCGCCAAAGTGCTTGGTTCCATTACTATTGGAGAAAACAGTAAAATTGGAGCCGGATCGGTCGTGTTGAAAGATGTACCACCGAACTCAACAGTCGTTGGAATTCCAGGTCGCGTCGTTGTGCAAAATGGCGTGCGTGTGAATAAAGATTTAAATCATTGTGATTTACCGGATCCAATTGCAGATCGTTTTAAAGAGTTAGAAGCAGAAATCGAGCAACTAAAAACACAATTAGAAGAACTAAAGAAAGGAACGGTGAACCATGAGCATTCAAGTGTATAATACGTTGACGAGAAAAAAAGAACCGTTTATCCCGTTAGAGCCAAATAAAGTGAAAATGTACGTATGCGGTCCAACAGTATACAACTACATTCATATTGGGAACGCTCGTCCAGCTATCGTATTCGATACGATTCGCCGCTACTTACAATTTCGTGGCTATGAAGTGCAATACGTCTCGAATTTCACGGATGTAGACGATAAACTTATTCGAGCAGCAAGGGAATTAGGTGAAGATGTACCGACCATTGCAGAACGGTTTATTGAGGCGTACTTTGAAGATATTACAGCACTCGGTTGCAAAAAAGCGGACGTCCATCCGCGTGTCACCGAAAACATTGATACAATTATTCAATTTATTGAACAACTGATCGAAAAAGGGTATGCGTATGAAGTGGACGGTGACGTATATTATCGAACGCGTCGTTTCTCTGACTACGGAAAATTATCTCATCAATCGGTCGATGAATTAAAATCAGGTGCTCGTATTGAAGTAGGAGAGAAAAAAGAAGACCCTCTTGATTTTGCTTTATGGAAAGCGGCAAAAGAAGGAGAAATTTATTGGGATAGTCCATGGGGGAAAGGTCGTCCGGGCTGGCATATCGAATGCTCCGCGATGGCACGTAAATATTTAGGGGATACGATTGATATTCATGCTGGGGGACAAGATTTAACGTTCCCGCACCACGAAAATGAAATTGCCCAATCTGAGGCATTAACAGGAAAGCCTTTTGCGAAATATTGGTTGCATAACGGCTACATTAATATCGATAATGAAAAAATGTCAAAATCGCTTGGAAACTTTATTTTAGTGCACGATATTATTAAGCAAGTTGATCCGCAAGTGCTACGTTTCTTTATGCTTTCGGTTCATTATCGCCATCCGATCAACTATAGCCAACCGTTGCTTGAAAGTGCAAGAAGCGGGTTGGAGCGCTTAAAGACTGCATATGCGAACTTAAAACACCGTTTAGAAAGTAGCACGAATTTAACGACAAATGATGAACAATGGCTAGCAAAAATTGAGGAATTAAGAAACGAGTTTGTTCGCGAAATGGATGATGATTTTAATACCGCAAACGGGATCGCGGTTTTGTTTGAGCTAGCGAAACAAGCAAATGTCTACCTAATGGAAAATCATACATCGCAACAAGTTATTCAAGCTTTTTTACAACAGTTTGAACAGCTTTTTGATGTGCTAGGCCTTTCTTTACAACAAGATGAGTTGCTTGATGAGGAAATTGAAGCGCTTATCCAAAAACGCATTGAAGCACGGAAAAATCGCGACTTTGCATTAGCCGACCGCATTCGCGATGAATTAAAGGCAAAAAACATCATTTTAGAAGATACACCACAAGGGACGAGATGGAGAAGAGGATAAAACGATGTTGCATTTGTTTAACAAAATGAAAGATTTTCAGCAGTTAAACGGTTTAACGTTAGCCTACATTGGTGATGCCGTATACGAATTATTCGTACGGCATCACCTTCTGACCTTAGGAAAAGTAAAACCAAACGATTTACACAACTTAGCAAAAACGTACGTTTGTGCTAAGGCGCAGGCGAAAGTATTACAATGGTTGCTCAATCATAACCAACTTTCTGAGCAGGAAATGGCTATTGTTCGAAGAGGTCGTAATGCAAAATCAGGGAGTACCCCGAAAAATACAGATGTACAAACGTACCGTCAAAGTACAGGGCTCGAAGCATTAATCGGTTACCATTTTTTGAGTGGAAATGAAGAACGACTTCATCAATTAATGCAGTTGGCGTTACATGTACATCAAAACGATGAGGAAAGGAGGAAGTAATGATGGATCTCATTATTGGTAAAAACCCGGTGTTAGAAGCATTAAAATCTGGACGAGAAATGAATAAAATATGGATTGCTGAAGGCTCACAACGTGGTCAAATGCAATCGATCATTCAGCTCGCAAAAGAGATGGGTATTACGGTACAATATGTTCCTAAAAAAAAGATGGATCAATTAAGTGACGGCAATCATCAAGGGGTCATTGCGCAAGTTGCTGCATACCGATACTATGACATAGATGATTTATTTAAAAAGGCAGAAGAGCAAGGGGAAGTACCATTTTTTATTATTTTAGATGAGCTTGAAGATCCACACAATTTAGGATCAATCATGCGAACAGCTGATGCGGTAGGTGCCCACGGTATCATTATCCCGAAGCGCCGCTCAGTTAGTTTAACTGCAACGGTAGCGAAAGCATCAACGGGTGCGATTGAATATGTACCTGTTGCGCGGGTGACAAACTTAGCGAGAACGGTAGATGAATTAAAAGAGCGGGGCGTTTGGATTTTTGGAACGGACGCAAAAGGAACTCAAGATTATCGTCAACTTGATGGAGTCATTCCGTTAGCCTTAATTATCGGTAGTGAAGGGAAAGGAATAAGCCGTTTATTACGAGACAAATGCGATGTGCTCGTTCGTTTGCCGATGATAGGACATGTCACATCGTTAAATGCCTCGGTTGCGGCGAGCTTGTTAATGTATGAGGTGTACCGAAAGCGTCATCCATTAGGTGAGTAAAATGGATATTTTAATCGTTGATGGCTACAACATCATCGGTGCCTGGCCAGAACTGCGCGAGTTGCGCGATACAGATTTATCGTTAGCGCGCGACCGACTTGTCGAGAAAATGGCGGAATATCAAGCATTTACCGGTTGTAAAGTCATTATTGTTTTCGACGCACACCTCGTACAGGGAACAACAAAAAAATATGTCGATCATCAAGTAGAGGTCATTTTTACAAAGGAAAACGAAACGGCTGATGAGCATATCGAGAAATTAGCGAAATCGCTCCAGCAAGTTCGGACAAAAGTATACGTCGCTACGTCAGACTATACGGAACAATGGGCGATTTTTGGTCAAGGGGCGTTGCGCAAATCAGCTCGGGAGCTACTCATTGAAGTAGATGCGGTGCAGCGAAATATTTCAACAAACGTCAAGCACATTCAACAAAAAAAGCCGATATCAAAAATTCCTCTCACAGACGAAGTCGCAAAAATTTTCGAAAAATGGCGAAGAGGGGAAAAATGAACGATTGACCCTGTAAAAAAATGTACTGTATAATACTTTTATCCATGTGCAGGGCGGGGGGAGTCGGCGTGAGCGCAAATGCAAACGAAAAACAACAAAGCCGTTACGAACAATTAGAAGATGAAATGATTGTAGAACTCGTACATCAAGGTGATAGTGAGGCGCTTGATTACTTAATTCATAAGTATAAAAATTTTGTTCGAGCGAAAGCACGTTCATATTTTTTAGTCGGTGCAGATCGCGAAGATATTGTGCAAGAAGGAATGATAGGTCTATATAAAGCAATCCGAGATTTTAAGGAAGATAAGCAATCTTCATTTAAGGCGTTTGCAGAGTTATGCATTACTCGCCAAATGATTACAGCTATTAAGATGGCTACGCGCCAAAAACACATTCCTCTCAATTGTTACGTTTCATTGGACAAGCCAATTTACGAAGATGATTCTGCCCGTACATTGATGGACGTTCTTTCGGGAACGAAAATAACAAATCCCGAAGAACTAATTATTAATAGAGAAGAGTTCAATCACATTGAAGAAAAGATGACCGAACTACTTAGCGATTTAGAAAGAAAAGTGCTTCTCCTTTATTTAGAAGGCCGATCATATCAAGAAATTTCGGAAGAACTCAATCGTCACGTGAAATCCATTGATAACGCACTACAGCGCGTGAAACGCAAACTAGAAAAGTATGTAGAAATTCAAGGAATTCGTTTATAATATTGACATAAAAAAATATTGTATGATACAGTTTTTAAGACGCAGTGTATCGGAGGAAAACGTATGCGCAAAAAAGTGATTTTAGCGTGTAGTCAATGTTTAAGCCGAAACTATACAACGATGAAAAATATAGCTCATCACGATGAGCGGCTAGAGATGAAAAAGTTTTGTAAAACATGCCATACGCATACGATTCACCGTGAAACGAAGTAAGTTGATGATCCCGAGATGTTGGAGGGTTTTCTATGCAACGAGTAACGAAGTTTTTCCGCGAAGTTGTTCGCGAGATGAAAAAAGTCAGCTGGCCAAAACGAAAAGAACTAGTGAACTATACAATTACCGTTCTGGCGACGGTGGCGTTTTTTACTGTATTTTTTGCTGTTGTTGATTTAGGAATTTCAGAGTTAGTTCGTTTTATACTTGAATAGTGATCGTATATCCATGGTATAATGAAAGATAACAAACAAGAAATAAAGCCCGGTAACGGGTTTTTATTTTGCCTAAAAAAGATTTGTTTAGGGAGGGAAGGACGATATCGTCCCATCAAATGGAAAAGAATTGGTATGTTATTCATACGTATTCGGGTTATGAAAATAAGGTAAAAACAAACTTAGAAAAACGTGTTGAGTCGATGGGCATGCAAGATAAAATTTTTCGCGTCGTTGTGCCTGAGGAGGAAGAAACAGACATAAAAGGTGGCAAAAAGAAAGTTGTCAAAAAGAAAGTTTTTCCAGGTTACGTCCTTGTTGAAATGATTATGACAGACGATTCTTGGTATGTCGTTCGTAATACTCCGGGGGTAACAGGGTTCGTTGGTTCAGCTGGTGCTGGATCTAAACCGACGCCGCTTCTTGAAGAAGAAGTTTCTGCGATTTTAAAACGGATGGGCTTTGATTTAATCGAGTTAGACTTTGATTTCGAATTAAATGAAGCAGTTCGCATTAAAGAAGGCCCGTTTGCGAATTTTGTTGGAACGATCCAAGAAATCGAAATGGATAAGCAAAAAGTAACTGTGCTCGTTGACATGTTCGGGCGTGAAACACCAGTAGAGCTTGACTTTTCGCAAATTGAAAAAATATAATAGTAAACAACTTGCAAATGAGCAAGAAAAGTGATAATATTTTAAGGTCAGTATGTCTCAATCATTGAGACGAATGCGATGATTGTTTTCATATATGGAGTGGGAGGGAATATCCCTAATACCACATCACGGACTTAAGGAGGTGTGTCTCGTGGCTAAAAAAGTAATTAAAGTTGTCAAATTGCAAATTCCTGCAGGGAAAGCGAATCCAGCACCACCAGTCGGTCCAGCATTAGGTCAAGCTGGTGTTAACATCATGGGATTCTGTAAAGAATTCAACGCTCGTACAGCTGATCAAGCAGGTTTAATTATTCCTGTTGAAATTACGGTGTATGAAGACCGTTCATTTACATTTATTACGAAAACTCCACCTGCTGCTGTATTACTTAAAAAAGCGGCTGGTATCGAGTCTGGTTCTGGTGAGCCAAACCGTAATAAAGTGGCAACAGTAAAGCGCGACAAAGTGCGCGAGATTGCTGAAACAAAAATGCCAGACTTAAACGCGGCGAGCATTGAAGCAGCTATGCGCATGATCGAAGGAACAGCGCGCAGCATGGGTATCGTCATCGAAGACTAATGAAGATCTGGCTGGAGAAGGTTGCGGAAGCGAACTATATAGTTTTCGCAACCTTTATTCGTGGGAGGTCTTTCCGTTAAAACCACAAAAGGAGGAAATAAACATGCCGAAAAGAGGAAAACGTTACTTAGAGGCAGCGAAGTTGATTGATCGCTCAAAAGCATACGCTGTGCAAGAGGCGATCGAATTAGTGAAAAAGACAAACGTTGCAAAATTTGATGCAACAGTAGAGGTTGCTTTCCGTTTAGGAGTTGATCCGAAGAAAGCGGATCAACAAATTCGCGGTGCAGTTGTATTGCCGCACGGTACAGGTAAAGTACGCCGCGTATTAGTGCTTGCAAAAGGTGAAAAAGCGAAAGAAGCAGAAGCGGCAGGTGCAGATTATGTAGGTGATACAGATTACATCAACAAAATTCAACAAGGTTGGTTTGAGTTCGATGTGATCGTTGCAACTCCTGATATGATGGGTGAGGTAGGTAAAATCGGTCGTATTTTAGGACCAAAAGGTTTAATGCCAAACCCTAAAACAGGAACAGTTACATTTGACGTGGCGAAAGCGGTTAATGAAATTAAAGCTGGTAAAGTAGAATACCGCGTTGACAAAGCAGGAAACATCCACGTGCCGATCGGTAAAGTATCATTTGATACTGAAAAATTAGTAGAAAACTTCGCAACAATCTATGAGACAATCTTAAAAGTGAAGCCAGCAGCGGCGAAGGGCACATACGTGAAAAACGTAACAGTCGCTTCAACAATGGGACCTGGCGTAAAAGTAGATCCTTCTACAGTTGCTGTTGCTAACTAATTATAGATATTGACTTTTTAGAAACGCTTTAGTATACTATCTATTGTTTGAAAAGCGAATATCATTTGTACCGTAGACAGTAGGTGCCTCATATAGGCTTAATTTCCTACCGAGGTGTTGAGACTCATAAATAAGTGCATCTTGCACTTTTCGGGGGCCTCCATGTCTGCGTTGACATGGAGGTTTTTTATTGAACGGTATAAGTGGTGTCGAAACTCAACTTCTACAGGAGGTGTTGACATGAGCAGCGTACTTGAACAAAAGCAGCAGCTAGTAGCGGAGATTGCTGAAAAGCTTCGCGCGAGCAAATCAACGATCATCGTTGATTATCGTGGTTTAAATGTCGCTCAAGTTACAGAGCTTCGTAAGCAACTTCGCGAAGCGGGCATCGAGTTCAAAGTGTACAAAAACACATTAACTCGTCGTGCTGTTGCTGAGTTAGGATTAGAAGGTTTGGATGAAACATTAACAGGTCCGAATGCGATTGCATTCAGCAATGATGATGTCGTTGCTCCTGCAAAAATTTTAAACGAATTCGCGAAAAAGAACGAAGCGTTAAAAATTAAAGCAGGTATCATCGAAGGTAACGTAGCAACACTTGAAGAAGTTAAGGCGCTTGCAGAGCTCCCATCTCGCGAAGGCTTGCTCTCTATGTTGCTTAGCGTTCTTCAAGCACCAATCCGCAACTTTGCGCTTGTTACAAAAGCAGTTGCTGAGAAGAAAGAAGAACAAGGCGCTTAATTTTCAAATTGCCTAAAACTAAAATATTAAGGAGGAAGATCGATCATGACTAAAGAACAAATCATTGAAGCGGTTAAAAATATGACTGTTTTAGAATTAAACGACTTAGTAAAAGCAATCGAAGAAGAATTTGGTGTAACTGCTGCTGCTCCTGTAGTAGTTGCTGGTGGTGGTGCTGCTGGTGCTGCTGCTGAAGAAAAAACTGAATTCGACGTTATCCTTGCAGATGGCGGCGCGCAAAAAATCAAAGTTATCAAAGTTGTACGCGAACTTACTGGTCTTGGCTTAAAAGAAGCAAAAGACTTAGTAGACAACACTCCAAAGCCAGTTAAAGAAGGCGTTTCTAAAGAAGAGGCTGAAGAAATTAAAGCGAAACTTGAAGAAGCTGGCGCGAAAGTTGAAATTAAGTAATAAAGTAAAGAAGCTCGCTCAAAACGGCGAGCTTCTTTGTGTTTTTATGTGCATTCGTTTACAATAAAGGAAAGAGAGGTGAAAGTGATGGGTGATCACTACTATACTGAACGGCCAACTGTAGAAAGTAAGCCGTTTCAATGGACGTATATGTTACGAGGTCATCAGTTTTTATTTACCGTTGATCAAGGTGTGTTTTCAAAAAAAGAAGTCGATTTCGGTTCCCGGCTACTAATTGAAACATTCGCGGAACCAAATGTGAGTGGAAATATTCTTGATGTTGGTTGTGGATACGGGCCAATCGGTTTGGCGCTGGCGAAAGATTTTCCACATCGAATGGTACATATGATTGATGTAAATGAGCGAGCGATTGAGTTGGCTAAGAAAAACAAACAGCAAAATGATATTGAAAATGCTCAGATTTACATAAGCAACTTATTTGATCGAGTAGAAGGGAAGTTTGCTGCAATTGTGACAAACCCGCCGATTCGAGCAGGAAAAGCAGTCGTTCATTCCATTTTTGAGCAAAGTGCGAACTACTTGCTTCCGGGTGGTCAACTATGGGTTGTTATTCAAAAGAAACAAGGTGCTCCGTCTGCTTTAGAAAAGTTAAAGATGATTTTTGATGAAGTTGATGTTGTGGAAAAGAAAAAAGGTTACTTTATTATTCGAGCACAAAAAGCTTGACGCTACATTTTCAGTATGGTACCATTATAAAATGCTAAATGTGTATTTTTTTTAGTTTACGTATGCTGTGTATGTATGTATAATTTTAGTTTTAAAGGAAAAACTTATAAAATATATAATAGGTCAAACATGTGGTTTTCTTATAAGAAACCATTTCTTTTTTGTCTGATGACAAGTTATTAATGTTTGATTTGAGGGGTGAATCAGTTGACAGGTCAACTAGTTCAATACGGACGACACCGCCAACGAAGAAGTTATGCGCGCATTAGTGAAGTGTTAGAACTACCAAACTTAATCGAAATTCAAACTTCTTCTTACCAGTGGTTTCTCGACGAAGGATTGCGTGAAATGTTTCAAGATATTTCACCGATCGAAGATTTTACAGGGAATTTGTCACTAGAGTTTATTGATTACAGCTTAGGAGAACCGAAGTACTCTGTTGAAGAGTCGAAAGAACGCGACGTTACATACGCAGCACCGCTTCGGGTGAAAGTACGCCTAATCAATAAAGAAACAGGTGAAGTAAAAGAACAAGATGTATTTATGGGAGATTTCCCGTTAATGACAGAAACAGGCACGTTCATTATTAATGGTGCTGAACGTGTTATCGTTTCCCAGCTTGTTCGTTCACCGAGCGTATATTACAGCGGAAAAGTAGATAAAAACGGAAAGCGAGGCTTTACAGCTACCGTTATTCCAAACCGTGGTGCATGGCTTGAATATGAAACAGACGCAAAAGACGTTGTGTACGTTCGCATTGATCGTACACGTAAGTTGCCTGTGACCGTGTTATTGCGAGCGTTAGGTTTTGGTTCAGACCAAGAGATTGTCGATTTACTTGGTGATAACGAGTACATTCGTAATACGTTAGAAAAAGACAACACAGAAAGTACAGAAAAAGCGTTGCTTGAAATTTATGAACGGTTACGTCCAGGGGAGCCGCCTACCGTTGAAAATGCGAAAAGCTTGCTTATCTCTCGTTTCTTTGATCCAAAACGATACGATTTAGCAAGCGTTGGTCGCTATAAAATTAACAAAAAGCTCCATATTAAAAACCGTTTATTCGGTCAACGTTTAGCAGAAACGCTCGTTCATCCGGAAACGGGTGAAGTGATTGCTGAAAAAGGAACGGTTCTCGATCGGAGAACGCTCGACCGCATTTTACCTGAGCTTGAAAAAGGGATCGGTATGCGTAAATACCAACCGCTTGGGGGCGTTGTCGAAGATGAGTTCGCTTTGCAAGCAATCAAAATTTATGCTCCAAACGATCCAGATGGCGAAAAAGTCATCACAGTCATTAGTAATGGATATATTCCAGAAACAGTAAAACATATTACACCTGCAGATATTATTGCATCTATTAGCTACTTCTTTAACTTATTGCATGGCGTCGGTGATACAGACGATATCGACCATTTAGGAAATCGCCGACTTCGCTCTGTTGGCGAGTTGCTGCAAAATCAATTCCGAATCGGACTTTCGCGTATGGAGCGCGTCGTTCGTGAACGGATGTCCATTCAAGATACAAACACAATTACACCACAGCAACTCATTAATATTCGCCCAGTCATTGCGGCCATTAAAGAGTTTTTTGGAAGCTCACAATTGTCGCAATTCATGGATCAAACGAACCCATTGGCCGAATTGACACATAAACGTCGTCTTTCTGCGCTTGGTCCGGGCGGTTTAACGCGTGAGCGTGCCGGTTTTGAAGTGCGTGACGTTCACTATTCACATTATGGCCGCATGTGTCCAATCGAAACGCCAGAAGGTCCGAACATCGGATTAATTAACTCGCTTTCGACATATGCAAAAGTGAATAAATTTGGCTTTATTGAAACACCTTATCGACGTGTTGATCCTGAGACAGGAAAAGTAACGAATCAAATTGACTATTTAACAGCGGATGAAGAAGACAATTACGTTGTGGCTCAAGCAAACGTTCCGATTGCGGAAGATGGAACATTTTTAGAAGAAAACGTTGTTGCTCGTTTCCGTGGTGAAAACATTGTCGTTAAGCGTGATCGTGTCGATTATGTAGACGTTTCGCCAAAGCAAGTCGTATCCGTAGCTACAGCGTGTATCCCATTCTTAGAAAACGATGACTCAAACCGTGCGCTTATGGGTGCGAACATGCAACGTCAAGCTGTTCCACTTATGCAACCGGAAGCTCCAATCGTTGGTACAGGAATGGAGTATGTGGCAGCGAAAGACTCTGGTGCTGCAGTCATTTGTAAGCATCGCGGAATTGTTGAGCGAGTCGAAGCGAAAGAAATTTGGGTACGCCGTTTAATCGAAGTCGATGGAAAAGAAGTCAAAGGTGACTTAGATAAATATCGTCTGTTGAAGTTTGTTCGTTCAAACCAAGGAACGTGCTACAATCAACGCCCGATTGTTAAAGCGGGTGACATTGTAGAGAAAGGTGAAATTTTAGCTGATGGTCCATCGATGGAAAAAGGCGAGTTAGCACTTGGTCGCAACGTGCTTGTTGCGTTCATGACATGGGATGGATACAACTACGAGGACGCGATTATTATGAGCGAGCGTCTCGTGAAAGACGATGTGTATACATCAATTCATATCGAGGAATACGAATCTGAAGCGCGCGATACAAAGCTCGGTCCGGAAGAAATTACGCGCGATATTCCAAACGTCGGTGAAGATGCGCTTCGTAACTTAGATGAACGCGGTATTGTCCGCATCGGTGCAGAAGTAAAAGATGGAGACTTGCTTGTCGGTAAAGTTACTCCAAAAGGTGTTACGGAGTTAACTGCAGAAGAGCGCCTATTGCATGCTATCTTTGGCGAGAAAGCACGTGAAGTTCGAGATACATCTTTACGCGTACCACATGGTGGGGGCGGAATCGTTCTTGATGTCAAAGTGTTTACTCGCGAAGACGGCGATGAGTTGCCGCCAGGTGTAAACCAACTTGTCCGTGTGTACATTGTACAAAAACGGAAAATTTCCGAAGGTGACAAAATGGCAGGACGCCATGGAAATAAAGGGGTTATTTCTCGTATTTTACCTGAAGAAGATATGCCGTTTTTACCAGATGGCACACCAGTTGACATCATGTTAAACCCATTAGGCGTACCTTCGCGTATGAACATCGGGCAAGTGCTTGAGTTGCATCTCGGTATGGCAGCGAGAAAGTTAGGTCTTCATGTCGCTTCGCCTGTATTTGACGGCGCTCGTGAAGAAGATGTATGGGCGACGTTAGAAGAAGCAGGAATGGCACGCGATGCGAAAACCGTTCTATACGACGGACGGACTGGAGAACCGTTTGACAACCGTGTTTCTGTCGGTATTATGTACATGATTAAGCTTGCGCACATGGTTGACGATAAATTGCATGCTCGTTCGACAGGTCCGTACTCACTTGTTACGCAACAACCACTTGGTGGAAAGGCGCAGTTTGGTGGTCAGCGTTTCGGTGAGATGGAAGTATGGGCGCTTGAAGCATACGGTGCAGCTTATACGTTGCAGGAAATTTTAACTGTCAAATCAGATGATGTCGTTGGTCGCGTGAAAACATACGAGGCGATTGTGAAAGGTGAAAACGTTCCGGAACCAGGCGTTCCTGAATCGTTCAAAGTGTTAATTAAAGAGCTACAAAGCTTAGGTATGGACGTCACAGTTTTATCAAGTGATGAAAAAGAAATTAGTATGGAAAACTTCGGGGAAGATGATGACGTTCAATCAGTTGACATCATCCCACCTACAGATGAGTCAGCCAAAGAAGATGAAGGCGTTGTTGTAAAAGAATAGCGTGTTGACATAAGGGTAAAACCTGGATATTAAAAGGGAGGTAGGCCCCTTGTTAGATGTGAATAAGTTTGAATATATGAAGATCGGACTCGCTTCACCCGAGAAAATTCGTTCTTGGTCGTATGGTGAAGTTAAAAAACCAGAAACGATTAACTATCGAACATTAAAACCAGAAAAAGATGGACTGTTTTGCGAACGTATTTTCGGTCCGACGAAAGACTGGGAATGTCATTGTGGAAAATATAAGCGCGTTCGTTATAAAGGTGTCGTTTGTGACCGATGCGGTGTCGAAGTCACACGTGCAAAAGTTCGCCGTGAGCGCATGGGTCATATTGAACTAGCAGCCCCTGTTTCACATATTTGGTACTTTAAAGGAATTCCTAGCCGCATGGGACTTGTCTTAGACATGTCCCCTCGCGCGCTAGAGGAAGTCATTTACTTTGCATCTTACGTTGTGACGGATCCAGGCGATACGCCGTTAGAAAAGAAGCAATTGCTTTCTGAAAAAGAATATCGCGCGTATCGCGAGAAGTACGGAAATTCGTTTCAAGCTTCAATGGGTGCGGAAGCGATTAAAAAATTGTTACAAGACATCGATCTTGAAAAAGAGGTAGAAACGTTAAAAGAGGAATTGAAGACAGCACAAGGACAACGTCGTGCTCGTACGATCAAACGTCTTGAAGTGCTTGAAGCGTTCCGTAACTCTGGTAACGATCCTTCCTGGATGATTTTAGATGTATTACCGGTTATTCCGCCTGAATTGCGCCCGATGGTACAGTTAGACGGCGGTCGTTTTGCGACATCAGACTTAAACGATTTATATCGTCGAGTTATTAATCGAAACAACCGTTTAAAACGTCTATTAGACCTTGGTGCGCCGAACATTATTGTGCAGAATGAAAAACGGATGCTTCAAGAGGCGGTTGATGCGTTAATTGATAACGGTCGTCGTGGTCGTCCGGTTACAGGCCCAGGAAACCGTCCGTTGAAGTCGCTTTCCCATATGTTAAAAGGAAAGCAAGGTCGTTTTCGTCAAAACTTGCTCGGTAAGCGCGTTGACTACTCTGGTCGTTCCGTTATCGTTGTCGGTCCGAACTTGAAAATGTATCAATGCGGATTACCGAAAGAAATGGCGCTTGAGTTGTTCAAACCGTTCGTTATGAAAGAATTAGTAGAACGTGGCTTAGCACATAACATTAAAAGTGCGAAGCGAAAAATTGAGCGCGTCCACCCAGAAGTTTGGGATGTTTTAGAATCTGTCATCAAAGAGCATCCGGTGTTATTAAACCGCGCACCGACCCTTCACCGTCTCGGTATTCAAGCTTTCGAACCGACGCTTGTAGAAGGGCGTGCGATCCGATTACATCCACTTGTATGTACGGCATACAACGCCGACTTCGACGGTGACCAAATGGCTGTGCACGTACCACTTTCAGCAGAAGCACAGGCGGAAGCACGTCTACTTATGCTTGCGGCACAAAACATTTTGAACCCGAAAGACGGAAAGCCGGTCGTTACGCCTTCACAAGACATGGTTTTAGGAAACTACTACTTAACGATGGAACGAGAAGGTGCAGTTGGAGAAGGAATGGTCTTTAAAGATACGGACGAAGCGCTGTTAGCTTACCATAATGGCTATGTTCATTTGCATACACGCATCGCCGTTCATGCTGGTTCGTTGAAAAACGAAACGTTTACAGAAGAGCAAAATAATAAGTTGCTGATCACGACAGTTGGAAAGTTAATCTTCAATGAGATTTTGCCGAAGTCATTCCCATATATTAATGAGCCGACGCAAGAGAACATTGAAGAACGAACGCCGGATAAGTATTTCTTAGATAAAGGTGTGAACGTGAAAGAAGAAATTCGTAAGCGTGCACTCGTTCCACCATTTAAGAAAAAAATTCTCGGTAACATCATCGCGGAAGTATTTAAACGTTTCAAAATTACAGAAACATCTAAAATGCTTGACCGCATGAAAGATCTTGGCTTTAAGTACTCAACAAAAGCCGGTATTACAATTGGTGTCGCCGACATTGTTGTCTTGCCTGAAAAACAAGAAATTTTAGAAGAAGCACAAGCAAAAGTTGATACGGTATTAAAACAATTTAGACGCGGTTTAATTACTGATGAAGAACGTTATGAGCGTGTTATTTCGATTTGGAGTGCGGCGAAAGACAAAATTCAAGGTCGCTTAATGGAATCGCTTGATAAACGAAATCCAATTTTCATGATGAGTGACTCTGGAGCCCGTGGTAACGCATCGAACTTTACGCAACTTGCTGGTATGCGTGGATTAATGGCGAACCCAGCTGGACGTATTATCGAGCTTCCGATTAAATCTTCATTCCGCGAAGGTTTAACGGTACTTGAGTACTTCATTTCAACACATGGTGCACGTAAAGGTCTTGCGGATACCGCGTTAAAAACAGCGGACTCTGGTTATTTAACACGTCGTCTCGTTGATGTGGCACAAGACGTTATCATTCGTGAAGATGACTGCGGCACAGATCGTGGTACGTTAATTCGTGCGTTAAAAGACGGTACAGAAGTGATTGTGAAACTCGAAGATCGTCTCATTGGACGTTATGCACGTAAGACGGTGAAACATCCGGAAACAGGTGAAGTGCTTGTGCGTGAAAACGAAATGATCACGGAAGACATTGCGAACGCGATTGTCAAAGCGGGTATTGAAGAAGTATGGATTCGTTCGGCATTTACATGTAACACGCGTCATGGTGTATGTAAAAAATGTTACGGACGCAACTTGGCAACAGGTGCGGAAGTTGAAGTTGGTGAAGCGGTCGGTATTATCGCAGCCCAATCGATCGGTGAGCCGGGTACACAGCTTACAATGCGTACGTTCCACACAGGCGGGGTAGCAGGAGACGATATTACCCAAGGTTTACCGCGTGTACAAGAGTTGTTTGAAGCGCGTAATCCAAAAGGTCAAGCCGTCATTTCAGAAATTGATGGTGTTGTTGTGGCGATTAACGAAACGCGTGACCGTCAACGTGAAATTGTTATTCAAGGCGAAGTCGAGACACGTACGTATACAGCTCCTTACAGCGCGCGCTTGAAAGTGCAAGAAGGACAGAAAGTTGAGCGCGGTCAAGAACTAACAGAAGGCTCAATCGACCCGAAAGAGTTGTTGAGAGTCAAAGATATGAATGCTGTACAAGAATACTTGTTGCGTGAAGTACAAAAAGTATACCGCATGCAAGGGGTAGAAATTAGCGATAAACATATCGAAGTTATGGTTCGCCAAATGCTTCGTAAAGTGCGCGTCATTGATGCAGGCGATACAGACTTGTTGCCTGGTACATTGCTTGATATTCATCAATTTACAGATGCGAATGCAAAAGTGTTGATGGAAGGTAAACGTCCGGCGACAGCTCGCCCAGTATTACTCGGAATTACGAAAGCATCGCTTGAAACAGATTCGTTCTTGTCTGCAGCTTCATTCCAAGAGACGACACGTGTCTTAACGGATGCAGCAATTAAAGGGAAACGCGACGAATTACTTGGATTAAAAGAAAACGTCATTATCGGTAAACTTGTTCCAGCGGGAACAGGTATGGCTCGTTACCGCAAAGTAAAGCCGATAATTAAAACAGCAAAAGATGAAGACGCTGTTACAACGAAATAATGATGAACCTATTGCTAGCATCGTTTGCTAGCAATAGGTCAAAAAATAGTTGACACAGCACTCAGAAAGTGATAGCATAATAAAGGTGTTCCGAAAACCTGTCACTTTGGAGGATATGTTACATGTCTTATGAAAAAGTCGCACAGGCGAAACAGATTATTGTAGGAACGAAACAAACAGTACGAGCTCTGAAAGATGGAAAGGTACATGAGATCGTGATTGCTGAAGATGCGGATGCAGCAATTATCGATAAAGTGCTTGAAGCAGCGAGGGAAGCAAATGTGCCTGTTTGTAAAGTGGACTCGATGAAAATGCTCGGGAAAGCGTGTAAAATCGACGTAGGAGCTGCGGCTGTTGCGATTATTCGTTAAAAACTGTTTTTGTGGGTTACTACAAAAACTTTGTTTTTGCATAAAAATGAGCCACCTGGATGTGTGGGCTTGAATTTGATTGTGAAGGGAGGAAATTTACCATGCCTACAATTAACCAGCTTGTACGTAAAGGTCGTACAAAAAAGGTAGTGAAATCTAAATCACCTGCGTTAAATAAAGGGTATAACAGCTTCAAAAAAGTTCAAACAACTGTTTACTCTCCGCAAAAACGTGGAGTATGTACACGTGTAGGTACAATGACACCAAAGAAGCCAAACTCTGCGCTTCGTAAATATGCCCGTGTACGTTTATCTAACGGTATCGAGGTAACTGCATACATCCCAGGTATCGGTCACAACTTACAAGAACACAGCGTTGTATTAATTCGCGGTGGACGTGTAAAAGACTTACCAGGGGTACGTTACCACATCGTCCGCGGTGCTTTAGATACAGCAGGTGTAGCGAACCGTATGCAAGGTCGTTCTAAATACGGTGCGAAAAAACCAAAAGCGGCTAAGAAATAATATTCGACATCTTTTGTTGATTTTTACTGAAAGGAGGAAAAAATATGCCACGTAAAGGTCCGGTTCCTAAACGAGATGTGTTACCAGATCCAATTTACAATTCAAAGCTAGTTACACGTTTAATCAATAAAATTATGATTGACGGTAAAAAAGGTAAAGCACAAAAAATTCTTTACACAGCGTTCGATATCATTCGTGAGCGCACAGGTAAAGATCCAATGGAAGTGTTTGAGCAAGCGTTGAAAAACGTTATGCCAGTTCTTGAAGTTCGCGCACGCCGTGTTGGTGGTGCAAACTATCAAGTTCCTGTTGAGGTGCGTCCAGAGCGCCGTACAACATTAGGTCTTCGTTGGCTCGTGAACTACGCTCGTCTTCGTGGAGAAAAAACGATGGAAGAGCGTTTAGCGAACGAAATCATGGATGCTGCAAACAATACAGGTGCAGCTGTGAAGAAGCGCGAAGATACACATAAAATGGCAGAAGCAAACAAAGCGTTTGCGCACTATCGTTGGTAATTTTTTCGTTAAATTAAGAATAGGTGAGAGCGATGCGGTTGAAACTAAAAAAGCATGCCCATCGCTCATTCGCCTATATTCCTATATGCAAATAAAATTACGATACTTCATTTAAGGAAGGAGAAAAAATCCATATGGCAAGACAGTTCTCCTTGGAAAACACTCGCAATATCGGAATCATGGCCCATATCGACGCCGGTAAAACAACAACAACAGAGCGTATCCTTTTCTACACAGGACGCGTTCATAAAATCGGTGAAGTTCATGAGGGCGCAGCAACGATGGACTGGATGGAGCAAGAACAAGAGCGCGGAATTACAATTACGTCCGCAGCGACAACAGCTCAATGGAAAGGCCATCGCATTAACATCATCGATACACCTGGACACGTCGACTTCACAGTAGAAGTTGAGCGTTCATTGCGTGTATTAGACGGTGCGGTAGCGGTATTAGACGCACAATCAGGTGTAGAACCGCAAACAGAAACAGTATGGCGCCAAGCGACTACATACGGTGTTCCACGTATCGTTTTCGTTAACAAAATGGACAAGATCGGCGCTGACTTCTTGTACTCTGTAAACACACTTCATGAGCGTTTACAAGCGAATGCGCACCCTGTTCAATTACCAATTGGTGCAGAAGATCAATTTACAGGTATCATCGACCTTGTTGAAATGTGCGCATATCACTATCACGATGAATTAGGAAAAAATATCGAGCGCATCGAGATTCCTGAAGACTATCGTGATATGGCAGAAGAATACCGCGGGAAATTAATTGAAGCGGTTGCAGAGCTTGATGAAGAATTAATGATGAAATATTTAGAAGGGGAAGAAATTACGAAAGAAGAGTTAAAAGCTGCAATTCGTAAAGCGACAGTTTCTGTGCAATTCTTCCCAGTATTTTGTGGTTCTGCATTCAAAAACAAAGGTGTTCAATTAATGCTTGACGGAGTTGTTGACTACTTACCATCACCAGTCGACATTCCTGCGATTAAAGGAACTGTTCCTGATACAGAAGAAGAAACAGTTCGTGAAGCGCGTGACGATGCTCCGTTTGCAGCGTTAGCGTTCAAAATTATGACAGACCCTTACGTTGGTAAGTTGACGTTCTTCCGCGTATACTCAGGTACATTAAACTCTGGTTCTTACGTGTTGAACTCAACAAAACGTAAGCGTGAACGTATCGGTCGTATTCTACAAATGCACGCAAACCACCGCGAAGAAATTGCACAAGTTTACGCAGGTGACATTGCGGCAGCTGTAGGTTTAAAAGATACAACAACTGGTGATACGTTGTGTGATGAAAAAGACCCAGTCATCTTGGAGTCTATGCAATTCCCAGAGCCAGTTATTCAAATCGCGATCGAACCGAAGTCAAAAGCTGACCAAGATAAGATGAGCACAGCATTGCAAAAACTTCAAGAAGAGGACCCAACATTCCGTGCATGGACAGACCAAGAAACAGGTCAAACGATCATCGCGGGTATGGGTGAGCTTCATCTTGACATCATCGTTGACCGTATGCGTCGCGAGTTTAAGGTAGAAGCAAACGTTGGTGCTCCTCAAGTTGCGTACCGCGAAACATTCCGTAAATCTGCACAAGTTGAAGGTAAATTTGTGCGTCAGTCTGGTGGTCGCGGTCAATACGGTCACGTTTGGATCGAGTTCTCGCCAAACGAAGAAGGAAAAGGCTTTGAATTCGAAAACGCGATTGTCGGTGGGGTTGTTCCGAGAGAATACATCCCTGCAATTCAAGCAGGTCTTGAAGATGCAATGCAAAACGGTGTTCTTGCTGGATACCCAGTTGTTGACATTAAAGCGAAATTATTTGACGGTTCTTACCACGATGTTGACTCAAGCGAAATGGCGTTCAAAATCGCTGCTTCTATGGCATTGAAAAACGCAGCGGCAAAATGTGACCCTGTATTGCTTGAGCCAATCATGAAAGTAGAAGTCATCGTCCCTGAAGAATATTTAGGTGACATCATGGGTGACATCACTTCTCGTCGCGGTCGCGTCGAAGGTATGGAAGCTCGCGGTAACGCACAAGTTGTTCGCGCGATGGTTCCACTTTCTGAAATGTTTGGATACGCAACTTCATTGCGTTCAAATACACAAGGTCGCGGAACGTTCACAATGGTATTTGACCATTATGAAGAAGTTCCGAAGAGCATTGCTGAGGAAATCATCAAAAAAAATAAAGGTGAATAATTGATTTTCTAGCATTGTTCAAGTATAAATACTTATGTAAGACTTGGAAGTGGACGTGCCTGTGCACTTTCACTTCCGAGCATTCTATACTTCAAATAAAAACACTAAGGAGGATATTATAATGGCTAAAGAGAAATTCGAACGTACGAAACCACACGTCAACATTGGTACAATCGGCCACGTTGACCATGGTAAAACAACTTTAACAGCTGCAATCACAACAGTTCTTGCGAAACAAGGTAAAGCACAAGCACGCGCGTATGATCAAATCGACGCTGCTCCAGAAGAGCGTGAGCGCGGAATTACAATCTCAACTGCACACGTTGAGTACGAAACTGACAACCGTCACTATGCACACGTTGACTGCCCAGGTCACGCTGACTACGTGAAAAACATGATCACAGGTGCTGCGCAAATGGACGGCGCGATCCTTGTTGTATCTGCTGCTGACGGTCCAATGCCACAAACTCGTGAGCACATTCTTCTTTCTCGCCAAGTAGGTGTACCTTACATCGTTGTATTCTTAAACAAATGCGACATGGTAGACGACGAAGAACTTTTAGAGCTTGTTGAAATGGAAGTTCGCGATCTATTATCTGAATACGACTTCCCTGGAGACGAAGTTCCTGTAATTAAAGGTTCTGCGTTAAAAGCGCTTGAAGGAGATCCAGCTTGGGAAGAAAAAATCATTGAGCTTATGAACGCTGTTGATGAGTACATCCCAACTCCACAACGCGAAATCGATAAACCGTTCATGATGCCAGTTGAGGACGTATTCTCAATCACTGGTCGTGGTACAGTTGCTACTGGTCGTGTTGAGCGCGGTATCTTAAAAGTTGGTGACCAAGTAGAGATCATCGGTCTTTCTGAAGAGCCAAAAGCAACAACTGTTACAGGTGTTGAAATGTTCCGTAAGCTTCTTGACCAAGCTGAAGCTGGTGACAACATCGGTGCGCTTCTTCGCGGTGTTTCTCGTGACGAAGTACAACGCGGTCAAGTATTAGCGAAACCAGGAACAATCACTCCACACACAAAATTTAAAGCACAAGTTTACGTATTAACAAAAGAAGAAGGTGGACGTCATACTCCATTCTTCTCTAACTACCGTCCACAATTCTACTTCCGTACAACGGACGTAACAGGTATCATCCAACTTCCAGAAGGTGTTGAGATGGTAATGCCTGGTGACAACATCGAAATGACAGTAGAATTAATCGCACCAATCGCGATCGAAGAAGGTACAAAATTCTCGATCCGCGAAGGTGGACGTACAGTAGGTGCAGGTTCTGTATCTGAAATCATCGAGTAATCGATAAAGTGGTCTAGCTTGCTGCTAGACCACTTATTTTTGTTCCATTGAAATTGCGTAATGAAATATGTATAATAGGAAAGGCAGTTTGTTTAGAAAAGAAATAAAAAACTTGCATTAGGCATGAAAATTATATATAATAATAAACGTTGGTCTTTGACTGCGATGAAGTGGAAGGTTGCTGACACACCCGGCCGCTTTGCCATGGCGAGTGTGAAGGAAATTTCCATGGAGAATGTCTATTTTAAAAATAGGCGAAGAAGGAGGGAAAATAATGGCAAAAGAAAAAATTCGTATTCGTTTAAAAGCGTATGATCATCGAATTCTTGATCAATCTGCTGAGAAAATTGTGGAAACTGCAAAGCGTTCAGGCGCGACTGTATCTGGACCGATTCCGTTACCAACTGAAAAAACGGTGTACACGATCTTACGTGCGGTTCATAAATACAAAGACTCTCGTGAGCAGTTCGAAATGCGCACACATAAACGCTTAATTGATATCGTCAATCCGACTCCACAAACAGTAGATTCTTTAATGCGTTTAGACTTACCGTCTGGTGTCGATATTGAAATCAAGTTGTAATTGCGATATAGGAGGTGTGAAAGATGAAAGGAATCTTAGGAAGAAAAATCGGCATGACTCAAGTGTTCGCTGAAAACGGAGATCTTATTCCTGTAACAGTTATTCAAGCGACTCCAAACGTAGTTCTTCAAAAGAAAACGATTGAAAACGACGGTTATGAAGCGATTCAATTAGGTTTTGAAGATTTACGTGAGAAGTTGGCGAACAAGCCTCAAAAAGGTCATGCTGCGAAGGCAAACACCACACCTAAGCGCTTCATTCGTGAAATTCGTGGTGTGAATCTTGCAGAGTATGAAGTAGGTCAAGAAGTAAAAGTGGACATTTTCAACGAAGGTGAAATCGTTGACGTAACAGGTACGTCAAAGGGTAAAGGTTTCCAAGGTGTAATTAAACGCCATGGACAATCTCGCGGACCAATGGCTCACGGTTCTCGTTACCATCGTCGTCCTGGTTCAATGGGTCCGATCGCTCCAAACCGTGTATTTAAATCAAAAGAGCTTCCAGGCCGCATGGGTGGCGAGCGTGTGACAGTACAAAACTTAAAAGTTGTTAAAGTAGATCCAGAACGCAACTTAATCTTAATTAAAGGAAACGTGCCAGGTCCGAACAAAGGACTTGTTATCATTAAAAGCGCGGTTAAAGCGAAATAATTTCTTTAAGAAAGGAGGAAATACCCAATGCCAAAAGTAGCATTGTACAACCAAAACGGAGAAAACATCGGTGAAATCGAATTAAACGATGCCGTATTTGGTATTGAACCGAACAAACATGTGTTATTTGAAGCGGTAATTATGCAACGTGCTTCCTTACGTCAAGGAACTCATAAAACAAAAAATCGTGCAGAAGTAAGTGGCGGTGGTCGTAAGCCATGGCGCCAAAAAGGTACTGGACGCGCTCGCCAAGGATCGATTCGTTCTCCACAATGGCGCGGCGGTGGTGTTGTATTCGGTCCGGTTCCACGCAGCTACAGCTACAAACTTCCAAAAAAAGTTCGTCGCTTAGCGATTAAATCGGCATTATCTTCAAAAGTGCTTGAAAACAGCATTGTTGTATTAGACAATTTAACGCTTGAAGCACCAAAAACAAAAGAAATGGTTAAGATTTTAAACAACCTTTCTGTTGATCGCAAAGCGTTAATTGTAACAGCAGATGCAAACGAGAACGTCATTCTTTCAGCTCGCAACATTCCAGGAGTTACAGTTGTGACAGCAAGCGGAATTAACGTTCTTGATGTACTCAACCACGACAAGCTTGTCATTACGAAAGCTGCTGTGGAAAAAGTAGAGGAGGTGCTTGCATAATGAAAGATCCTCGCGATATTATTAAGCGCCCCGTCATTACTGAACGTTCAACAGAGTTAATGACTGAAAAAAAATATACGTTCGAAGTTGATGTGAAAGCGAACAAAACAGAAGTAAAAGATGCGATCGAAGCGATTTTCGGCGTGAAAGTAGCGAAGGTCAACATTATGAACTACAAAGGAAAGTTCAAACGTGTTGGTCGCTACAGCGGATTAACAAACCGCCGTCGCAAAGCGATTGTTACATTAACGCCAGACAGCAAAGAGATCGAACTATTTGAAGTATAAGTTTAAAAGTGAAGGAGGGAAATGGACATGGCGATTAAAAAATATAAGCCAACGTCTAACGGTCGTCGTGGTATGACGGTTTTAGACTTCTCTGAGCTTACAACAGATAAGCCGGAAAAATCGTTGCTTGCCCCTTTAAAGAAAAAAGGCGGTCGTAACAACCAAGGTAAATTAACAGTTCGTCACCAAGGTGGCGGTCATAAACGTCAATATCGTATTATTGACTTTAAACGCGATAAAGATGGCATTCCAGGACGCGTTGCTACAATCGAATACGATCCAAACCGTTCTGCGAATATCGCATTAATTCATTATGCCGATGGTGAAAAACGTTACATCATCGCACCGAAAAACTTAGAAGTTGGCATGGAAATCATGTCAGGTCCAGATGCGGACATTAAAGTAGGTAACGCATTACCTTTAGCAAACATTCCAGTTGGTACAGTTATTCACAACATCGAATTGAAACCTGGTAAAGGCGGACAATTAGTGCGCGCTGCAGGTACATCTGCACAAGTGCTTGGTAAAGAAGGTAAGTACGTACTTGTTCGTTTATCTTCAGGTGAAGTTCGCATGATTTTAGCAACTTGCCGCGCAACAGTCGGTCAAGTTGGTAACGAACAACATGAGCTTGTGAACATCGGTAAAGCCGGACGCGCTCGTTGGTTAGGCATTCGTCCAACAGTTCGCGGTTCTGTTATGAACCCAGTCGATCACCCACACGGTGGTGGTGAAGGTAAAGCACCAATCGGACGTAAGTCTCCAATGACTCCATGGGGCAAACCAACACTTGGATTCAAAACGCGTAAGAAGAAAAATAAATCTGATAAATTTATCGTACGTCGTCGTAAAAAATAACGGGGTTGAGCTACGGTTCAAAAGAACCGTAGAGCAATCACGAAAGGAGGTTCACTTATGGGTCGCAGCTTGAAAAAAGGTCCTTTTTGTGATGATCATTTAATGAAAAAAATTGAGAAATTGAATGAAACTGGACAAAAACAAGTGATCAAAACGTGGTCTCGTCGTTCAACAATTTTCCCACAATTCATCGGTCACACAATCGCTGTTTACGATGGTCGTAAACACGTTCCAGTTTACATCACAGAGGACATGGTCGGTCATAAGCTCGGTGAGTTCGCGCCAACGCGCACGTACAAAGGTCACGCTGCTGATGACAAGAAAACAAAACGTTAATATGAGAGGAGGCTTCATTTATGCAAGCTAAAGCTGTTGCTAGAACGGTTCGAATTGCTCCTCGTAAAGCTCGTTTAGTGATTGATTTAATTCGAGGAAAGCAAGTGAGTGAAGCAGTTGCGATTCTTCGCCATACGCCAAAAGCTGCTTCTCCGATTATCGAGAAAGTATTAAAATCTGCAGTGGCAAACGCAGAACACAACTATGATATGGACGTGAACAAACTTGTTGTTACAGAAGCTTATGTGAACGAAGGACCAACATTGAAACGTTTCCGTCCTCGTGCACAAGGTCGTGCGAGCGCAATTAACAAACGCACAAGCCATATCACGATCGTTGTTTCAGAAAAGAAGGAGGGATAATCAGTGGGTCAAAAGGTAAATCCAATCGGTCTTCGCATTGGTATTATTCGTGATTGGGAATCAAGATGGTACGCTGAGAAAGATTACGCGGACCTTTTACACGAAGATCTTAAAATTCGCGAATACCTCACAAAGCGCTTAAGCGATGCAGCTGTTTCTCGCATTGAGATCGAGCGTGCAGCAAATCGTGTAAATATTACAATCCATACGGCGAAACCAGGAATGGTAATCGGTAAAGGTGGATCTGAAGTTGAAGCGCTTCGTAAAGCGTTAAACGAATTAACTGGCAAACGTGTTCATATCAACATCGTTGAAATTAAAAAGCCAGACTTAGAAGCAAAACTTGTTGCGGAAAATATCGCGCGTCAAATCGAAAACCGCGTATCATTCCGTCGTGCGCAAAAACAAGCGATCCAACGCACAATGCGTGCAGGTGCTAAAGGAATTAAAACGATGGTATCTGGTCGTTTAGGTGGAGCAGATATCGCTCGCTCAGAACATTATAGCGAAGGAACAGTTCCACTTCATACTCTTCGCGCTGACATTGACTACGCAACAGCAGAAGCGGATACAACATACGGAAAAATCGGCGTGAAAGTATGGATTTATCGTGGAGAAGTCCTTCCTACGAAAAAGAAAACTGAGGAAGGAGGAAATTAATCATGTTAATGCCAAAACGCGTAAAATATCGTCGTGAACATCGCGGTCGCATGAAAGGTCGTGCAAAAGGCGGTACGGAAGTACATTTTGGTGAGTACGGCTTACAAGCATTAGAGCCAGCGTGGATTACAAACCGTCAAATCGAGGCTGCTCGTCGTGCGATGACTCGTTACATGAGACGTGGCGGTAAAGTATGGATTAAAATTTTCCCTTCAAAACCATACACAGCAAAACCACTTGAAGTGCGCATGGGTTCCGGTAAAGGTGCTCCAGAAGGTTGGGTAGCTGTTGTTAAACCTGGTAAAGTAATGTTTGAAATCGCGGGAGTTTCTGAAGAAGTGGCTCGTGAAGCATTACGTCTTGCTTCTCACAAACTTCCAATCAAATGTAAATTCGTAAAACGTGAAGAAATTGGTGGTGAATCAAATGAAAGCTAAAGAAATTCGTGAACTTACCACTGCCGAGATTGAACAAAAAATTAAAGCGTTGAAAGAAGAGTTATTCAACCTTCGCTTCCAATTGGCAACAGGTCAATTAGAGAATACTGCTCGTATTCGTGAAGTACGCAAAGCGATTGCGCGTATGAAAACTGTTATTCGCGAAAGAGAGATCGCTGCTAATAAATAATTGAAATCGAGGGGAGGTTCGCACAATGAGTGAACGCAACAATCGTAAAGTTCTCGTCGGCCGTGTTGTTTCCGATAAAATGGATAAAACAATTACGGTTCTTGTAGAAACTTATAAAAAGCATCCTCTTTACGGCAAGCGCGTAAAGTATTCGAAAAAATATAAAGCACATGACGAAAACAACGTAGCAAAAGTGGGCGACATCGTAAAAATTATGGAAACACGTCCTCTTTCTGCGACAAAACGTTTCCGTCTTGTTGAAGTAGTCGAAAAAGCTGTTATTGTTTAATGAATATGTTCGGGATGATGGATACAAATCCGAAAGGAGGTTTCGTCAATGATTCAACAAGAAACTCGTATGAAAGTTGCTGATAACTCTGGTGCACGTGAAGTGCTTGTCATTAAAGTGCTAGGTGGTTCTGGTCGTCGTTATGCGAACGTTGGCGACATCGTTGTGGCGACAGTTAAAGATGCAACACCAGGTGGCGTTGTTAAAAAAGGTCAAGTCGTTAAAGCGGTTGTCGTTCGTACGAAACGCGGTGTGCGCCGTACAGACGGTTCTTACATCCGTTTTGATGAAAATGCTTGCGTAATCATTCGTGATGACAAGAGCCCACGTGGTACACGTATTTTCGGGCCAGTTGCTCGCGAACTACGTGAAAAAGACTTTATGAAAATCGTTTCTTTAGCTCCAGAAGTGATTTAATGAAAAGGGAAAGCCTTTTAAGGAGGTGCGATTCAGATGCATGTAAAAAAAGGTGATAAAGTACAAGTGATCTCTGGTAAAGATAAAGGCAAACAAGGCGTTATTCTTGCTGCGTTTCCAAAGAAAAACCGAGTGCTTGTTGAAGGTGTAAACATCGTGAAAAAACACGTAAAACCTTCTCAAGCAAATCCACAAGGCGGCATCATCAACCAAGAGGCGCCAATCCACGTATCAAACGTAATGCCTCTTGATCCAAAAACAGGATTACCAACTCGTGTTGGTTACAAAGTGGTTGACGGTAAAAAAGTTCGCTATGCGAAACGTTCTGGTGAAATTTTAGACAAATAATGAAGTGACTGAGGAAGGGAGGTACTCAAATGAACCGCCTTAAAGAAAAGTATTTAAACGAAGTTGTTCCTGCTCTTATGAGCAAGTTTAACTATAAATCTGTAATGCAAGTTCCAAAAATCGAAAAAATTGTTATCAACATGGGTGTTGGTGACGCGGTACAAAACGCAAAAGCGTTAGATAATGCAGTAGAAGAACTCGCATTAATTTCTGGTCAGAAGCCAGTTGTTACACGCGCGAAAAAATCAATCGCTGGTTTCCGTCTTCGTGAAGGAATGCCAATCGGGGCAAAAGTAACGCTTCGCGGTGAGCGCATGTACGAGTTTTTCGATAAGCTCGTGTCTGTTTCTTTACCGCGTGTTCGCGACTTCCGTGGCGTTTCTAAAAAATCGTTCGATGGACGCGGTAACTACACATTAGGTGTAAAAGAGCAATTAATTTTCCCTGAAATTGACTACGATAAAGTAAACAAAGTTCGCGGTATGGACATCGTTATCGTTACAACTGCGAAAACAGATGAAGAAGCTCGTGAATTACTTACATTGCTCGGTATGCCATTCCAAAAATAATCATTCCCATTCGTAAAAAGAGGGAGGCGAAAACGTGGCTAAAAAATCAATGATCGCGAAACAAAAACGCACACCAAAGTTTAAAGTACAAGCGTACACTCGTTGTGAGCGTTGTGGACGTCCACACTCTGTATATCGCAAATTTAAACTTTGCCGTATTTGTTTCCGTGAATTAGCGTATAAAGGTCAAATTCCTGGTGTGAAAAAAGCAAGCTGGTAATAAACCCATGAGTTGGGAAGGAGGTAAAACATAATGGTGATGACAGATCCAATTGCAGATATGCTTACTCGCATTCGTAATGCGAACATGGTGCGTCACGAGAAACTTGAAGTTCCTGCTTCAAAAATCAAAAGAGAAATCGCTGAAATTTTAAAGCGTGAAGGTTTCATTCGTGATGTCGAATACATTGAAGATAACAAACAAGGTATTCTTCGAATTTTCTTAAAGTACGGTCCAAATAACGAACGCGTAATTACAGGTCTTAAACGCATCAGCAAACCTGGTTTGCGCGTATATGCGAAAGCTGATGAAGTACCACGCGTATTGAACGGTTTAGGAATTGCGATTCTTTCAACGTCTCAAGGTATTTTAACTGACAAAGAAGCACGTCAAAAACGTACTGGCGGCGAAGTGTTAGCATACATTTGGTAATTATTTTGCAACGAATGGAGGTGTAGTACATGTCACGTGTTGGTAAAAAACCATTGGAAATTCCAGCTGGTGTTACAGTTACATTAAACGGTAACACAGTTACTGTAAAAGGTCCGAAAGGTGAACTTACTCGTACGTTCCATCCAGATATGGTCATTAAATTAGAAGGTAACGTTTTAACAGTTGAGCGTCCAAGCGATGAGAAACATCATCGTGCGCTTCACGGAACGACTCGTAGCTTGCTTGCAAACATGGTTGAAGGTGTTTCAAAAGGTTATGAGCGTGCGCTTGAGCTTGTCGGTGTCGGTTACCGTGCGACAAAACAAGGTAAAAAGCTTGTATTAAGCGTAGGATACTCTCACCCTGTTGAAATCGAACCGGAAGAAGGGCTTGAAATCGAAGTTCCTTCACAAACAAAAATTATCGTTAAAGGTGCGGACAAACAACGTGTTGGTGAATTAGCAGCAAACATTCGTGCCGTTCGTTCACCAGAACCTTATAAAGGAAAAGGTATTCGCTACGAAGGCGAAGTTGTACGTCGTAAAGAAGGTAAAACAGGTAAGAAATAATGCTGCTTAGGTAAATGAAAGGAGTGACACGAATGATCACTAAGCTTGATAAAAATGCAGTTCGCAAAAAAAGACACGCTCGTGTTCGTCGTAAAGTAGTAGGAACTGCGGAACGTCCACGCTTAAATGTGTTCCGTTCAAACAAACACATTTACGCACAAATTATTGACGATATGAAGGCCGTGACGCTTGTTAGCGCGTCAACGTTAGATAAAGAATTCGACTTAGAATCAACAGGCAATGTTGAAGCAGCTCAAAAAGTGGGCGAATTAATTGCTAAACGTGCACTTGAAAAAGGAATCACATCGGTTGTATTCGACCGTGGCGGATATTTATATCATGGACGTGTTAAAGCACTTGCAGACGCTGCTCGTGAAGCTGGATTACAATTCTAATTAAGAAGGAGGGACAGAGATGCGTCGCATTGATCCAAATAAACTTGAACTAGAAGAACGCGTTGTTGCCGTTAACCGCGTAGCTAAAGTAGTAAAAGGTGGACGTCGTTTCCGTTTCGCTGCGTTAGTCGTTGTTGGTGACAAAAACGGTCATGTCGGTTTCGGAACTGGAAAAGCACAAGAAGTTCCAGATGCTATTCGCAAAGCGATTGAAGACGCGAAGAAAAACTTAATTACTGTGCCGATCGTTGGTACAACTATTCCACATGAAGTGATCGGACATTTCGGTGCAGGTGAAATCATTTTAAAACCAGCATCTGAAGGTACTGGGGTTATCGCTGGTGGTCCTGCGCGTGCGGTATTAGAGTTAGCAGGTATTAGCGATATTTTATCGAAGTCAATCGGTTCCAACACACCAATTAACATGGTGCGCGCAACAATCGACGGTTTGAAACAGTTGAAACGGGCTGAAGAGGTAGCAAAATTGCGCGGTAAAACAGTTGAGGAACTGTTAGGATAAGGGAGGGAAAAATGATGGCGAAAAAATTAGCAATTACCCTCACTCGCAGTGTAATCGGTCGTCCGCAAGACCAACGCGTGACGGTTAAAACATTAGGTTTGAAAAAATTGCATCAAACAGTTGTTCATAACGACAATCCAGCCATTCGTGGAATGATCAATAAAGTTTCTCACCTTGTAACAGTAAAAGAATTAGAAGAATAAGGAGGTGCCTCGGCATGAAGCTACATGAATTACAACCAGCACCGGGTTCCCGTAAAGAACGCAACCGTGTTGGTCGTGGTATCGGCTCTGGTAACGGAAAAACTTCTGGTAAAGGACATAAAGGGCAAAACGCGCGCTCTGGTGGCGGCGTACGCATTGGCTTTGAAGGTGGTCAAACGCCTTTATTCCGTCGTTTACCAAAACGCGGCTTTACAAACATTCATCGTAAAGAATATGCGATCGTTAACCTTGAAGCATTAAATCGCTTTGAAGACGGTACAGAAGTAACACCAGAATTGCTGCTTGAAACAGGCGTAGTAAGCAAGCTAAAAGCAGGCATCAAAGTTCTTGGCGATGGTGAGCTTACGAAAAAATTAACAGTAAAAGCTCATAAATTCTCTGCTTCTGCAAAAGAAGCGATCGAAGCTGCTGGCGGTACAACTGAGGTGATTTAATGTTTCGAACAATCTCCAATTTTATGCGCGTGGGTGATATAAGAAGAAAAATTTTGTTCACCCTTCTTATGCTCATTGTATTTCGTATCGGTACGTTTATTCCTGTGCCGGGCGTGAATGCAGACGTACTAAAAATGCAAGACCAGTTCAATGCCTTTGGCGTATTGAACACATTCGGTGGCGGCGCCTTGAAAAATTTCTCGATTTTTGCGATGGGCGTCATGCCATACATCACTGCATCCATCATCGTACAACTATTACAGATGGATGTTGTTCCTAAATTTACGGAATGGTCGAAACAAGGGGAAGTAGGCCGCCGTAAGCTTGCTCAGTTTACTCGCTACTTTACAATTGTGCTTGGGTTTATCCAAGCGTTCGCTATGTCTTATGGGTTTCATAATATGTCTGGTGGTGTGCTCATTAAAAACCCAGGCATTCCGACATATTTGCTTATTGCGCTCGTTTTAACAGCAGGGACTGCCTTTTTAATGTGGCTCGGTGAGCAAATTACCGCGAAAGGTGTTGGGAACGGTATTTCTGTTTTAATTTTCGCAGGGATTGTGTCTGGTATCCCAACAACGCTTAACCAAATTTACGTTCAGCAGTTTGAAAATGCTGGTGATCAGCTGTTTTTACGTATCGTGACAGTTTTGTTAGTCGCTTTAGCAGTCGTTGCAGTTATCGTTGGTGTCATTTATATGCAACAAGCGTTTCGGAAAATTCCGATTCAATATGCGAAGCGATTAGAAGGACGTAGTCCAGTAGGTGGTCATTCGACGCACATTCCGTTAAAAGTGAATCCGGCAGGTGTTATTCCGGTTATTTTTGCGGTGTCGTTTATTATTACTCCACCGACGATTGCATCGTTTTTCGGCTCGAATGATGTAACATTATGGATTAAAAAAGTTTTTGACTACACGCAACCAGTTGGGATGATCATATACGTCGCTTTAATTGTTGCCTTTACGTATTTTTATGCGTTTGTTCAAGTTAATCCAGAACAAATGGCGGACAATTTGAAAAAGCAAGGTGGTTATATTCCAGGCATTCGTCCAGGAAAGAACACGCAAGAATTCATTACACGCGTTTTGTATCGATTAACTTTCGTCGGAGCTCTATTTTTAGCAGCAATCGCTGTTCTTCCTGTCTTCTTTATCGAGTTCGCTAAACTGCCGCCTTCTGCTCAAATTGGAGGAACGAGCTTGCTAATCGTCGTCGGCGTTGCTTTGGAGACGATGAAGCAGCTAGAAAGCCAATTAGTGAAGCGCCATTATAAAGGCTTTATTAAATAAAAAGAGGTGTTGGGAATTTTATTCCCTCTACCTCATACAGAGCTGAGGGGGAGAAATTGATGAATTTAGTATTGATGGGACTGCCGGGTGCCGGAAAAGGGACACAGGCAGAAAAAATCGTTGAGAAATACAAAATTCCTCACATTTCTACTGGGGATATGTTTCGAGCAGCGATCAAAGAAGGGACAGAGCTCGGTTTACAGGCGAAGTCGTACATGGATCGTGGCGATCTTGTTCCAGATGAAGTGACAATCGGCATTGTTCGTGAGCGATTAAGCAAGGACGATTGCCAAAACGGATTTTTGCTTGACGGTTTTCCAAGAACGGTTGCTCAAGCAGAAGCGTTAGAAACACTTCTTCAACAGTTAAATCGTTCGATTGATTACGTCATTAACATTGAAGTAGATAAAAGCATTTTGATGGAACGTTTAACAGGCAGACGCATTTGTAAAGAATGTGGCGCAACATATCATCTCGTATTCAATCCGCCAGCTCAAGCAGGTGTTTGCGATAAATGTGGTGGAGAGTTGTATCAACGTGCAGATGATAATGAAGCGACCGTAGCAAATCGTCTTGAAGTTAATATGAAACAAGCGCAGCCGTTGCTCGATTTTTATGAAGCAAAAGGGTACTTGCGCAACATTAACGGACAACAACACATCGATCAAGTGTTTGCTGACATTTGTGAATTACTTGGGGGCTTACAATAATGATCATTTGCAAAACCCCACGCGAAATTGAAATTATGCGTGAAGCTGGCCGAATTGTTGCCTTAACTCATCAAGAATTACAAAAATATATCGAGCCAGGCATAACGACAAGAGAGCTCGATCATATTGCTGAAACGTTCATTCGCAAACATGATGCAATTCCTTCGTTTAAAGGATATAATGGATTCCAAGGGAGCATTTGTACGTCCGTAAACGAAGAACTCGTTCATGGCGTTCCGGGAGACCGTGTGCTTCGCGAAGGAGATATTATTAGCATCGATATTGGCGCAAAATATAATGGATATCATGGCGATTCGGCTTGGACATATCCGGTTGGCGTCATTTCCGAAGAGGCGAAAAAGCTTTTAGAAGTGACAGAGCAATCGTTGTATCGCGGATTGGAAGAAGCGAAACCTGGCGCACGGTTAACGAACATTTCTCATGCGATCCAAACGTATGTCGAGACGCATAACTTTTCGGTTGTGCGTGAGTATGTTGGGCATGGAATTGGTCAAGACTTACATGAAGATCCGCAAATTCCACATTACGGTCCACCAAACAAAGGGCCGCGGTTAAAGCCAGGAATGGTTCTATGCATTGAACCAATGGTGAATGCAGGAACCCGTTATGTTCGCACGTTAGAAGATAATTGGACGGTCGTCACAGTAGATGGCAAACTTTGTGCTCACTTCGAGCATACGATTGCGATTACTGAGACGGGATATGAAATTTTAACAACACTTTGAACGCTTTAACCTTCTTTGCGGATGCGCATCGTAAGCTTTAAACTGGTCGTGTTAGTTGAACATGTTACTCATTTCAAAAAAGAAGGGAGAGCCGTTCAATGGCGAAAGACGATGTAATTGAAGTGGAAGGTACAGTCGTTGAAACGTTGCCTAATGCCATGTTCCGAGTGGAACTTGAAAACGGTCATACTGTTTTAGCTCACGTTTCAGGTAAAATTCGTATGCATTTTATTCGCATTTTACCAGGTGATAAAGTGACGGTGGAATTATCACCTTACGATTTAACACGTGGAAGAATTACGTATCGATATAAATAACACTCCGCACGAACAAGGAGGTAAGTTCACATGAAAGTTAGACCATCTGTAAAACCGATTTGCGAAAAATGCAAAGTCATTCGCAGACGCGGAAAAGTTATGGTGATTTGTGAAAATCCAAAGCATAAGCAAAAACAAGGATAAAACTTGAGGAGGTGTACAAATTATGGCACGTATTGCAGGTGTAGATATTCCTCGTGACAAACGTGTAGTCATTTCATTAACATACATTTACGGAATCGGTAAAGCAACTGCACAAAAAATCTTAGCAGAAGCTGGCGTATCTGAAGACACTCGCGTTCGCGATTTAACAGAAGAAGAATTAGGAAAAATTCGCGAAATTGTAGATCGCTTAAAAGTAGAAGGAGATCTTCGTCGTGAAGTATCTTTAAACATTAAGCGTTTAATGGAGATCGGTTGCTACCGTGGTCTTCGTCATCGTCGCGGATTGCCAGTTCGTGGCCAAAATACGAAAAACAATGCTCGTACACGTAAAGGTCCACGTCGTACAGTAGCGAATAAGAAAAAATAATTAAGTAAAGGAGGTTCATGAACGAATGGCACGTAAAACGAATACGCGTAAACGTCGTGTAAAAAAGAATATTGAATCTGGTATCGCTCATATCCGTTCGACTTTTAACAACACAATCGTCACAATTACAGACGTTCATGGAAATGCAATTTCTTGGTCAAGTGCGGGTGCGTTAGGCTTCAAAGGTTCTCGTAAGTCTACTCCGTTCGCTGCACAAATGGCTGCAGAAGCTGCTGCAAAAGCATCAATGGAGCATGGCATGAAAACTGTTGAAGTAAACGTAAAAGGTCCAGGTGCTGGTCGTGAAGCAGCGATTCGTGCACTTCAAGCGGCTGGATTAGAAATTACAGCAATTAAAGATGTTACACCGGTTCCACATAACGGATGCCGTCCGCCAAAACGTCGTCGTGTTTAATTTCTCTGTATAGAATTTGCGTATGTGTCAATAATGGGATATAGTCATTCTTACAGGGAAATGAAAAACAGTTGTTGTGCACATTCGGGAACTTATTCATGGGGGAATTTCGATTGAGCTGTCATCGGTTTAATCGGGGTTTCGACGTTTTGAAGGAGGGTTAAAGGAATGCTGGAAATTGAAAAGCCGAAAATCGAAACGGTTGAAATCAGCGAGGATGCCAAATATGGCAAATTCGTCGTTGAACCACTTGAGCGTGGATATGGTACAACTTTGGGTAACTCCTTACGTCGTATCCTGTTATCCTCACTCCCTGGTGCCGCTGTAACATCTGTTCAAATAGATGGTGTATTGCACGAGTTTTCAACAATTGATGGCGTCGTGGAAGATGTAACAACGATCATTTTAAACATTAAAAAGCTAGCGCTAAAAATTTATTCGGACGAAGAAAAGACGCTTGAGATTGATGTACAGGGTGAAGGAGTCGTTACAGCTGCCGACATTACTCACGATAGCGATGTAGAAATTCTCAATCCAGACCTTCAGATTGCTACATTAGCAAAAGAC
Source organism: Anoxybacillus sp. LAT27 (assembly GCF_022030075.1). Classification (NCBI taxonomy): domain Bacteria; kingdom Bacillati; phylum Bacillota; class Bacilli; order Caryophanales; family Anoxybacillaceae; genus Anoxybacillus; species Anoxybacillus sp. LAT27. Next base: position 10,582 of record NZ_JAIWYK010000435.1, on the reverse strand, counting down.
GGTCGTTTACGGATGAGAATGACAGCAAAACGCGGACGTGGGTACACACCAGCTGACGCTAACAAGCGCGAGGATCAACCGATAGGTGTTATCCCGATCGATTCCATTTATACGCCGGTATCGCGCGTATCGTACCAAGTCGAAAATACGCGCGTCGGTCAAATGACAAATTACGACAAGTTAACGATCGACGTGTGGACAGATGGTAGCATCGGCCCGAAAGAAGCAATCTCACTAGGGGCAAAAATTTTAACAGAGCACTTAAACATTTTTGTGAACTTAACAGATGAAGCGCAACACGCTGAAATCATGATCGAAAAAGAAGAAGATCAAAAAGAAAAAGTGCTCGAGATGACAATTGAAGAGCTTGATCTTTCTGTTCGTTCGTACAACTGCTTAAAGCGTGCTGGCATTAATACAGTACAAGAGCTTGCGCAAAAAACAGAGGAAGATATGATGAAAGTGCGCAACTTAGGCCGCAAGTCGCTTGAAGAAGTAAAGGCGAAGTTAGAAGAGCTAGGATTAAGCTTACGTAAAGATGACTAGTTAAGCGTTTGGTTAACTAGGCATTTTCATGTTAAAAGTGAAATAAAGGAGGGACATCACATGTCTTACAGAAAATTAGGACGCACAAGCTCTCAACGTAAAGCATTGCTTCGTGACTTAGTGACAGACTTAATCATTAATGAGCGAATTGAAACAACAGAAGCTCGTGCAAAAGAGTTGCGTTCTGTTGTAGAAAAAATGATTACATTAGGAAAGCGCGGCGATTTGCATGCACGTCGTCAAGCGGCTGCATTCGTACGCAAAGAAGTCGCAAACACAGAAACAGGTCAAGATGCGATTCAAAAATTGTTTAGCGACATCGCACCTCGTTACCAAGACCGTCAAGGTGGTTATACGCGCATTATGAAACTTGGACCACGCCGTGGTGACGGTGCGCCAATGGTTATTATTGAACTAGTTTAATACGTTTTTACAAGGGCGAGACAGTTTTTGAACTGGATCTATGCCCTTTTTTTGTTTTCTTTTTTGTAGTAGAGTAGAGAGTAAGAAAATTCAGAAGAGATGAGGAGAGAGACGTGGAAGTTGCAGTACGTGTAGAACATGTGAGTTTTCAATATGCAAATGAACAAACACATGCCCTGCAAAACGTGTCGTTTCAAGTGCACAAAGGCGAATGGGTAACGATTGTCGGACATAATGGCTCAGGGAAGTCCACGCTTGCAAAGTTGTTAATTGGATTGCTACCACCGACAAGCGGCACGATTCACGTATGTGGGATTCCATTAAATGACGAAACGGTATGGGACGTACGTGAGCGATTAGGTATTGTATTTCAAAATCCAGATAACCAGTTTGTTGGAACGACTGTTCAAGATGATGTTGCCTTCGGTCTTGAAAATCGCGGCGTACCAAAACATGAAATGGAAAAGCGCATAAAAGAAGCGTTACAAAAAGTAGGTATGGAAAATTTCGTTAATGATGAACCACATCGTCTGTCAGGTGGACAAAAGCAACGTGTGGCGATCGCAAGCGCCATTGCTCTTCAACCAAATATCATTATTTTAGATGAGGCAACATCGATGCTTGATCCGAATGGCAAAAAAGAAGTGCTTCAAGTGATCCGATCACTTCGTCGTGAACACGATATGACGGTTATTTCAATTACTCATGACTTAAATGAAGTGGCAAAAGCCGACCGAGTGATTGTCATGAATAAAGGAAAGATCGCAATAGAGGGAACACCTAAACATATTTTTGCGCATGGGACGAAGTTAGAAGAAATGGGGTTAGACTTACCGTTTTCGCTGCAACTAAGTCAACGGTTGAAGGACAATCGTATTCCGATTACAACCGATCATTTGACAATAGAGGGGTTGGTGAGTGAATTATGGACATTGTATTCCGCCATGTCGAACATCGCTACCAAATAAATACCCCTTTTGAGAAGCGAGCGCTGTACGATATTCATGTTAACATTCGTAGCGGCTCGTATGTTGCGGTGATCGGTCATACCGGATCAGGAAAATCCACCTTTTTACAACATTTAAACGGTTTACTTCAACCGACAAAAGGGACGGTTCATCTTGGCAATTGTACAATTACAGCAGGAAAAAAAGAAAAACAGTTAAAGCCTTTAAGGAAAAAAGTAGGCATTGTGTTTCAATTTCCTGAACATCAACTATTTGAAGAAACAGTAGAAAAAGATATTTGTTTTGGACCGATGAACTTTGGAATGACAGAAGAGGAGGCGAAAGCTCGCGTTAGTGAGTGGTTAGCGCTTGTCGGATTGCCAGAAGACGTGCGACATAAATCCCCATTTGCTTTGAGCGGTGGGCAAATGCGTCGGGTGGCTATTGCGGGTGTGCTAGCAATGGGCCCAGAGGTACTCGTGTTAGATGAACCTACTGCAGGGTTAGATCCTCGTGGGCGAAAAGAAATGATGGATATGTTTGCACAACTCCAACGACAAAAAGGAATGACGATTGTGCTTGTTACACATAGCATGGAAGAGGCAGCACGCTATGCGGATGACATTATCGTGATGCATCAAGGAACGATTGTGCGAAGAGGAACACCTGAACATATTTTCCAACACGTCGATGATTTAATAAACCTCGGGTTAGATGTCCCTGAAACGGTTTTGTTTCAGCGGGCAATCGAACAAAAATTCGGTGTGCAGTTTCACACCCCATGTTTGACGATAGAAGATGTCGTTACAAACTTACAAACGTTATTTAATAAGGTGAAGCGCATATGATGAACAGTATGATTATTGGAAAATATGTTCCCGGAGATTCTCTTATTCATCGTCTTGATCCACGCACGAAATTGTTGTTCATGTTTATATATGTATTCATTGTGTTTCTTGCTAATAACGGCTGGACATACGGATTGTTGACCTTTTTCACATGTGTGTTGTTGCTTTTATCACGCATCCCATTTTCATTTATGGTGAAAGGGTTAAAGCCAGTTTTATGGATTATCGTATTCACATTTCTTCTTCATGTATTGTTAACAAAAGAAGGAGAGATCGTTTTCCAATGGCTTGGGATCGAAGTGTACGATAAAGCGATTCAACAGGGGACGTTTATTTCGTTGCGCTTTTTACTTCTCATTGTTGTTACAACACTAGTGACGTTAACGACGACGCCGATTGAAGTGACAGATGGTATGGAGTCGTTGCTTTCACCGTTAAAAAAGTGGAATATACCTGTGCATGAACTAGCGTTAATGATGTCGATTTCCCTTCGCTTTATCCCAACATTGATGGAAGAAACCGAAAAAATTATGAAAGCTCAAACGGCCCGCGGTGTCGATTTTTCAAGCGGACCGCTATCAGAACGGATGAAGGCGATGACGGCGTTGCTCGTTCCGCTATTCATTAGCTCCTTTAAACGAGCAGAAGAGCTGGCTATTGCCATGGAAGTACGCGGATATCGGGGCGGCCGAAATCGAACAAAATGGCGCGAGTTAACATGGAGACGAATAGATACAGCTTTTATGCTTTTGCTTGGCCTATTGGCTATTTTGCTATGGTTACTTCGTTCATAAAAAGGAGCGAACATCATGAGAAGAATCAAATGCACTATTGCGTACGATGGTACGCATTTTGCGGGGTACCAAATTCAACAACAAAAGCGAACGGTACAAGGAGAGCTTGAGCGTGCGCTTTCGATCATTCATAAGGGACAATTTGTTCGCGTATATGCGTCAGGACGGACGGACGCTACGGTCCATGCATATGGACAGGTGATTCATTTTGACACACCGCTGTCTATTCCAGATGAGAAATGGCCGAAAGCGCTAAATGCGCTCCTTCCCGATGATGTCATTGTGAAAGAAGCAAGCGAGGTACCTTCTTCTTTTCATGCGCGGTTTAGTGTGAAAAAGAAAGAATATCGTTACCGTGTCTGGATAGGAGAGAAAAACGTATTTTTACGCCATTACGTCTATCACCATCCGTATGATGTTAGTGTCCCAGCGATGAATGAAGCCCTTCGTTATTTAATCGGAACGCACGATTTTACGAGTTTTTGTTCAGCAAAAACAGAAGTGGATGATAAAGTTCGTACAATTTATGAAGCGGAAGTTGTTCAGGAAGGAGAAGAGCTTATCTTCCGTCTCGTTGGCAATGGCTTTTTATACAATATGGTTCGCATTATCGTTGGAACAGTGCTAGAAGTCGGGCGTGGAGAACGATGCGCAGAAGAGATCAAAACAATTTTGGAACAGAAAAATCGAAGCGTTGCGGGAAAGACAGCCCCAGGTCACGGTCTTTATTTGTGGCATGTTTCGTATGACAACTAATCCAGGTGTAACATTTTCTTGACATTGGGTGTTGAAAGAGATATTATATCATATGGTATGTATTTTAAACCCACGATTAGCCCCGGAAATTAATCGTGTTGAAATAAATATCGCTTGTTCATTTTTTATTTTAGGAGGGAAAACAAATGCGTACGTATATGGCGAAGCCAAATGAAGTAGAACGTAAATGGTACGTTGTTGATGCAGAAGGCAAAACGTTAGGACGTCTTGCTAGTGAAGTTGCTGCAATTTTGCGCGGTAAACATAAACCAACTTACACACCGCATGTTGACACTGGTGATCATGTGATCATCATCAACGCAGAGAAAGTTGAATTAACAGGTAAAAAATTAACAAACAAATTATACTACCGTCACAGCTTACATCCAGGCGGATTAAAAGTAAGAACAGCGCTTGAAATGCGCACAAATTATCCAGAGCAAATGCTTGAAAGAGCAATTCGTGGCATGCTTCCAAAAGGTAGCCTTGGTCGTCAAATGTTCAAAAAATTGCACGTTTACCGCGGAAGTGAACATCCGCATCAAGCACAAAAACCAGAAGTTTACGAACTTCGTGGATAATTGATTAAAGGAGGGCATTATTTTGGCACAGGTACAATACTACGGCACAGGCCGTCGCAAAAGTTCAGTTGCGCGTGTGCGTCTCGTTCCAGGTGAAGGACGTATTATAGTAAATGGTCGTGACATTCGTGATTATGTTCCATATGAATCGTTAGTTGAAGTTGTAAAACAACCGCTTGTTTTAACAGAAACATTCGGTAGCTATGATGTGTTAGTAAACGTAAGCGGCGGTGGATTTACAGGTCAAGCAGGCGCAATTCGTCACGGTATCGCTCGTGCGTTGTTGCAAGTTGACCCTGAATATCGTCAAACATTAAAGCGTGCAGGATTATTAACGCGCGACTCTCGTGTGAAAGAGCGTAAGAAATACGGTCTTAAAGGCGCTCGTCGTGCACCACAATTCTCAAAACGTTAATTCAAAAATCTCGGCAATTATTTGCCGAGATTTTTTTGTATATCTCTCCTTCTTACGTGGACAATATGTGTGAGGAGGGATAAAAAGTTGGGAATACTTACGTCGTTTACGGTAAAAAAGGTAGAAAAGCAACTGATTGATGAACGAAATGCATTGCGCGATCTTTCTTATCGTGAACTGTGGGAACGTACGCGCACGTATTGGAAGCGATACATTGTTATTTCTGAATGTATTGAAACAATATGTATTGATGTGGCGATTGAAGCATATTTGATCGGAGTGCATTATAGTCGTTTTATATATTATGGTGAATCAACGGAAGCGGTGAGGGGACGTTGTATTGATGAATATACGCAACTCATTTATGAATTGTATGAGCATATGAAAGAATACGGAGACGACATGTACGATGTATGTGCCCGTTACATAGATGAATGGTGGAAAGAAGGAATCGGAAAAGGACTACGTCGACAACGTCTTCGTTTAAAGTAATTGTTCTAAATTCCTCTCTTGTCCCATATAACATAAATAGTGGGGAGGAGAAGGGGTCAACTACCCCCACTTAGCTAACGCTTGAAGTGGGGGCTTGCAACTCCCCAGAAGTGCGAGCGGACTTTGTCCTCCTTCCTTGACTTGGGGTTGCATCAAGGGGCAGGTTGACAACTACCCAACGATGCAGGTCATGCCTACATCGTTACCGATTCTCTCGGTGTGTCTGTTGGCAGTACTTGGCTTCCACACACAACAGACGGACCTACGCTCGATGTTTTACGGTTACAACGTTTCCTGTAACCAACTCCATACATCGAGTAGTGGCGGTTATTGGAGTGCCTTTATTTAACGGTTTTCTCCACGCCTTTATTATCTCATACACAAAAGAAAGGGGGGAACGCGCATTCCTCACCCACTTACTCCCTTTGGTCGTTGAAGTGGGAGTCTCCTGCGCGAAATAGGATGAAAATACGTGTTGTCGTTGTTTTTATTGTTTTTGTCCTTTTTTTGCAGTTTTACGTACTCCATGATCGCTCATGGAAAGCATGGAGTTTACCGTTATCGGGGAAAATTATCATCCTTGATCCAGGGCACGGGGGACCTGATGGAGGAGCGGTTGGAGGAGACGTTTTGGAGAAAGAAATTGCGCTACATGTGGTGTTGAAATTACGCGATTATTTGCAACAACAAGGTGCGCTTGTTCAAATGACAAGAGAAGGAGATCACGATTTAGCTAGCGAACAGACAAGAGGATATAGCCGAAGAAAAATAGAAGACTTACAACGGCGAGTGCAGTTTGTTAATGAGTCAGAGGCAGATTTTTTCATTAGTATTCACTTAAATGCCATCCCTTCGCCGAAGTGGAGAGGCGCACAAGTTTTTTACTATCCTTCATTAGAGGAAAATGCAAGATTAGCTAAGTTTATTCAACAAGAGCTACGTGTCAATTTGGAAAATACACATCGATTGGCGAAGCCCATTCAAACGGTATATTTATTAAAAATGGCTAAAAAGCCAGGGGCTTTAGTTGAAATTGGTTTTTTATCAAACGAGGAAGAACGAAAACTACTAACGTCTTCATCGTATCAGGAAAAGTTAGCGGCTTCGATTTACAAAGGCATTTTACGTTACGTATCAAATGAACGTGATCCTTCTGAGTGAGAAGGATTCATTTTTTTATCCAGAAAATTATGTTATATTGAAAGTGTGAAACCGAATACATAAGGATTGGTGAGGTGCAATGTTGACAGAAAAACAAGTTGTGGAGCTACTCGAAACGATTTACGACCCTTTTTTGAAAAAAACGTTTAAAGAAACAGGTGCAATTCAAGAAGTTAAAATAAATAAAGAAAAAGGGCTAGTAAGTGTAAAAATTGCTTTAGCGAAAACAGGAACGGCAGAACAACTTCAAGTGCAACAAACCGTTGTGCAACGTTTAAAAGACGCAGGAGCGTCTTCTGTCGGGCTTCGTTTTGCCCAATTGCCGTTTGAAGAGGAACGTACAACAAATGAACCGGTTTATTTAGCGATTGCGAGCGGAAAAGGAGGGGTAGGAAAATCAACCGTATCCGTCAATTTAGCCGTTTCGCTTGCTCGGCTTGGGAAAAAAGTTGGGTTAATTGATGCAGATATTTATGGATTTAGTGTACCGGATATGATGGGCATTACAGAACGTCCGGTTGTTCGTGGAGAAAAAATTATTCCCGTTGAACGTTTCGGTGTAAAAGTGATTTCGATGGGGTTTTTTGTAGAAGATAACTCGCCGGTTATTTGGCGTGGACCGATGCTTGGGAAAATGTTAAAAAACTTTTTTGACGAAGTGGAATGGGGAGAATTAGACTACTTATTATTAGATTTACCACCAGGTACAGGGGATGTAGCGTTAGATGTGCATACAATGCTCCCAACATCGAAAGAAATCATCGTAACAACTCCTCACCCAACGGCTGCTTTTGTTGCAGCGAGAGCGGGGGCGATGGCCGTTCGGACGAATCACGAAGTTGTTGGTGTTATCGAAAATATGTCTTATTTTGAAAGTAAAACAACCGGTGAAAAAGAATATATTTTCGGAAAAGGGGGCGGCCAAAAATTAGCGGAAGAATTGCAGACGGATTTACTTGGGCAACTGCCGCTTGGACAGCCGGATTGGAACGATGAGGATTTCGCTCCTTCTATATATGGTGAAGATCATCCAATTGGAAAAGTATATATGGATATTGCTAAAAAAATTATTGCAAAATTACGGTGAGGGGCTTAGTCGCCCCTCATGCTGTTTGATCTTCACTTGATCCTTCTTGATCCGATTTTTTCTTATCGCCTTGCATTTCTTCTGCTGCTTTGATGAGGATGTCTTCAATTTTTGCTTTAAATAACGGGCTGTTGAATGTTTCTGTAATGACTTTTTGTAAGTGAGCTCGAAAATCTTTGTTTTTCATTTCTGTTTGTATTAATTTTTTCATTTCTGGGTTTTGCATAATGTCCACAATCATAGCTTGATATTCGGGATCTTTCATTAACGCTTTTAATAATTTTTCATGCTCTTCTTGCATGCTTTTCGCGAAACTTTGCGCGAACTTTGGGTCTTCAAACGCTTTTTTCCAGAACCCTTTTCCTTTTTCAGAGGTTAATGTTTCTTCGATAGTTTTTTTTACAATTTGTTGATCCATAACAAGCTGTTGTTTGACTTTTTCATCACTCATCACTTCTTGAATTGCTTTTTTTCCTTCGTCTGTTTTTAAAATATCAACGACCATTTTTTTCGTTTGGTCGTAATCGGGTTGCGCAGGAGTTTTTTCTTGCTGGGCACACCCTGTCATCATTAATACGTAACTAAACACGAGGAGCAAAAGTGTTCGATTCATCATCAAGGGCCCCTTTCAACAAATTTCCTTACTGTTAATATTCAATGTTCTTTGAAAAAATATTCGCTAGCATTTTTCTTATTTCGTTGATAGAATTTTGAAAGGGATATTGAGAAGTGGAGGTTGCATAAGTGAACAGTCGAAAGTGGGTTCAATTATTTTTTTCTACGTTGTTTGTCGGCGGAATAAGCACGGGGATTGTTGGCTTTGTTGTGAAATGGAATGAATACGCACATCTTTTCACATCGTTTGAGATAAAAGAAATTTTATCTGTTCTCGTTTGGCTTATTGGTGTAGGTTTCATTTTTAGCGTCATTAGTCAAATGGGCTTTTTTGCATACTTAACGATTCATCGTTTTGGACTTGGAATTTTCCGATCTGTCGGACTATGGAATGCGGTACAAATTGTTCTCATTGCTTTTGTTTTATTTGATCTCGTTTATTTTCGCTACCAACTGTTTGCGAAAGAAGGCGAATCGATCGTCAGCTATGTACTCGTTGCTTTATTGATTTTTTTGTTTGGACTTGTTGTAGCCTATGTAAAAATGCGTGAGACAAATAAAGAAGCGTTTGTTCCTGCGTTATTTTTTATGGTTGTTGTAACGGTGATTGAGTGGTTTCCGGTATTGCGGATCAACGAAGAAAATTGGTTGTATTTAATGTTGTTTCCGTTATTGATTTGTAATGCGTATCAGTTGCTTACATTGCATCGACTTTTGCGGAAATAAAATGAGGCTTGCTGCCTCATTTTATTTCTTTACTTTTTATATGAGCGTTATTGACAAGATCGGATATGGTCACACTTTTATATCCTTCTTTTTTCATCCAAACGATAATTTGCTCTAATGCATGAGCGGTTTGCTTCGCTGAGTCTGATGCATGGAGTAACACAATATCTCCGCCTTTTGCGTTTTTTGTCACATTTTCAACAATGGCATTTACGCCAGGATTAAGCCAGTCTTTTGAATCAACACTCCAATGAACAACAGTATGACCAAAAGAATGAACAACTTTCAAAACGTTTTTATTAAAATTTCCTGTCGGCACGCGTAGGAAAGGGGTATGTTTAATGCCTAACGTATCAAACACTTTTTTAGCTTGAGCTAAGTCACGAATAATTTTCCCTCTCTCTAGTTCAGTATAGTTTTTGTACTCATAACCCATACTCCCGATCTCGTGTCCATCATCTACGATTTTTTTTACGATGCGTGGGTGACGTTCAGCCCAAGAAGCAGATAGAAAAAATGTAGCTTTCACTCCATGTTTTTTTAGTACGTTTAAAACAGGTATCGCATTTGTTTCTCCCCAACTAATATCAAATGTCAATGCGAGCTCATTGTTTTTATTTTCGACTTTGTAAATGGCTTTCGGCCCAGGGTCAGTGGAAAATACAAACTCACTTGCAAGCTGTTGAATATAAAAAATCGAAGCTGTGACGAAGGCAATTGATATGATGAGAAGCCATTTTTTTATTTCTTTTCCGTCGAGTATATAAAAAAACTTCAACATTTGTCCCCCCTTGTCCTTTTTATCACCATCTTATGCAAGAAATAACATGATATGATCAATGAATATAACGAGAACATTTTTTGAAAAAATAATGTTGACAACAAAATAAAATGTATGTTAAATTAATAAACGTCGTCAGCAACGAAAAATGTGGTTGACGATAAGTGAAAAAAGTGTTAAAATGCTGAAGTCGTTGTTTGACAAAGATGTTCCTTGAAAACTGAACGAAGCGAAAAGCGTAAAGAAGCTAGAGATATGAACTTTCTATGGAGAGTTTGATCCTGGCTCAGGACGAACGCTGGCGGCGTGCCTAATACATGCAAGTCGAGCGGACGAATCGAAAGCTTGCTTTTGATTCGTTAGCGGCGGACGGGTGAGTAACACGTGGGCAACCTGCCCTGTAGACGGGG
>NZ_JAIWYK010000156.1:0-277 GCF_022030075.1 Anoxybacillus sp. LAT27 | reverse complement strand
AGACGGTGGGAGAAAAGTTGGCCCAACTGATCGTCCTTGCCCGCAGCGGTGCGCTCCATATCGAGGCCGGGGGCGGTGGGAGGTACGGGAAAGTGCGGGAGGGGTAACCACTCGGGCAGCGCTCCTGCCGTTCATCATCATGCCGTGCGTGCTGCTTGGCCCAGCCATGCGCCAATGGACCGAGGCGGCGTGCCGCCCGTGGAGTTGGTCACACGTCGGTGTTGAGCTGCTTTTTTATTACATCACCAGCCTTTTAGAAAAACAGTCATACCGAAAG
>NZ_JAIWYK010000155.1:0-277 GCF_022030075.1 Anoxybacillus sp. LAT27 | reverse complement strand
CAAGCTGGGTATGTTCCTAAAGCGGCCCGCTTCATTTCCGTTTGCAGCGCTTGAATGAGGCTGGCGCGTTTGTCCATCGTCATCCCCCTCGAACGATGCAAGCGCCGCCCGGTCGGCCGGGCAGCGCCTCGTTGGTCTCGCATCATGCTTTATGGGCCGGAACAAACGTTTTGCAGTCTGTTTCCGTTGAATCAGACGCCATTTTTCCTGCATGGCTGACCACGTAAATGGCTTCAGCGCTGCAGCGATTCCCTTCTGCCCAATAACGGCAGTTGTG
>NZ_JAIWYK010000154.1:0-277 GCF_022030075.1 Anoxybacillus sp. LAT27 | reverse complement strand
ATAGCGTGTGCGGTCTGGCTTCTTTTCTGTCGCAATCAATTTAGGATAAGAAAACTCATTTTTTTCGTACGCGCCTATCTTCAAGTTTTTAAACACCTTCTGTATTGTTTTTTCATCTTTATCAATGTTTTTCATTCCTAAATACAAGGCAGCTGCCCCAGTCAACACAGGGATAATCGCCAATTCAAGCATAAAAACACCACCTTAAAAAAGAGATATTATCCCAATCATCAAGCATATTCCCGATAGCTTGAACATACATGGTAATAAAGGAACA
>NZ_JAIWYK010000153.1:0-277 GCF_022030075.1 Anoxybacillus sp. LAT27 | reverse complement strand
CGGGCAAGCGCCTCCATCCGCGTTTTGTCGCCAAGGATGCTGCCGCCGGTCAATGAGCTTGTCGGGTCGACGGCTAACACCGCGACGCGGTGCCCTTGCTCGCATAAAAACGTGCCAAACGCTTCAATGAACGTGCTTTTTCCCGCCCCCGGCACGCCGGTGACGCCGATGCGGATCGAGCGGCCGACGTGCGGGAGCAGTTCATTGAGCACTTGCTGGGCAAGATCCATATGCCTAGACGCATTGCTTTCGACAAGCGTAATCGCCTGCGCCAAAA
>NZ_JAIWYK010000152.1:0-277 GCF_022030075.1 Anoxybacillus sp. LAT27 | reverse complement strand
AGTGCTGATCGGCGGGGTCGTATTCGGATACCTCGCAGGGATTTACTACTGGTGGCCGAAAATGTTCGGCTTCAAGCTGGATGAGCGCCTGGGCAAATGGGGCTTCTGGCTCTGGAACATCGGCTTCTACGTCTGCTTCATGCCGCAGTACGCGCTCGGCTTCATGGGCATGACCCGACGCCTCTACACGTACGGATGGGACCTGGGCTGGGCACCGCTCAACCTGGTTTCCACTGTCGGCGCGTTCATGATGGGGCTCGGCTTCGTCTTCCAGGTA
>NZ_JAIWYK010000151.1:0-277 GCF_022030075.1 Anoxybacillus sp. LAT27 | reverse complement strand
ATATTCCCCGCCGGGGAATGATGGTCGAAACCGACTGGAAGCGGGCATCGCATATCGCCGCCGTCAGCCCGATTCAAATCAGGGGTGAAACAAGAGGATATGTGTATATGTTTCAAGACACCCGCTCGATCCGGACGATGGTGTATAAACTGAAGCATCATTTTATCGTCGTTGGCGTGCTGTCGGTGGCGATCACCGTGTTGACCATCGCCTTTTTCTCCCGCGCCATCACGATGCCGCTCCTTCGCATGAAACAGGCGACCGAGGCGCTCAGCCG
>NZ_JAIWYK010000150.1:0-278 GCF_022030075.1 Anoxybacillus sp. LAT27 | reverse complement strand
ATAGCCAACATGATCAAAGATAATGCCGACGGCTCTTTCACGGTTACTTTCCCGGGTGCACCAGACGAGCCTGTCACCGTGACGGCTCCGACTGAGGCTGAACTTGGTCTATTTAATGCGGGCGGATCATACGGAACCTGGGCTTCAGTTTTGGAAAAAGCATACGGAAAATTTCGCGACAATCAGAACTGGTTCAGCAATAGTGTGCCTCAGGAGGCAGCGAACAGTGCAGGTCGAGCGGAGCCAGTAATCAAGTTACTGACCGGGAAAGACGCTAC
>NZ_JAIWYK010000149.1:0-278 GCF_022030075.1 Anoxybacillus sp. LAT27 | reverse complement strand
GATCTTCTCCCGTTCTTTTTTGGATCAATCAAAAGGCAGGCGTCCTTTCCCCCAATCCGGCTGCCGGAGAGCCTATCTCTTCCCTTCTTTTTCACACTTCCCGCTCCCCTACATATGTCTATAGGGGAACACACACTGCAAAGGAGGAACGTACGGTGTTGAAAAAAAAGACCTCCAGCAAAGCAAAGCCGGAGAAGGAAAAGCTTCTCCTGCTGAAGCGGCAAGCGCAGTTTTTCGAAGCGAAAGCGAACCAGTACTACGAGGAACTCCAGCATGCC
>NZ_JAIWYK010000148.1:0-278 GCF_022030075.1 Anoxybacillus sp. LAT27 | reverse complement strand
AAGACAGCCCACGGTCCCGGCATGCGCCGGGATGACGACCATTGGGAACGTCTGCAACGGGGCGGATGCTGCCCTTCACCATTCCGCCGGATGGATGTCGATCAAATGGATCAAATGTCAGTGAGATCCTCAGGGTACATCCCACCGCGCTGGCAGAAGAGAGCCCATGTTTCCTTCCCCTGTGCGGTTACGATCATGCGAACCGGTAAATCGACTGCGAGCGCGATAAGGCCGAGGCGGACAAGCGGGCCAATGCTCCTATCGCTGATCACCCTGTC
>NZ_JAIWYK010000147.1:0-279 GCF_022030075.1 Anoxybacillus sp. LAT27 | reverse complement strand
CCCGGCGGTGAAGCTCGCCACGCCGTCCGGGCGGGGCACGTAGCCGTCGAAGCGCTCGTAGACGGTGAGCGCCCCCGGCACCCGCTCGTCCGCCTTGAAGCGGAACGGGCCGGAACCGACCATCTCGGTGACCTGAACGTTCGGATCGGTCTTCGCGAGGCGCTCCGGCATGATGCAGGGCATCGACGTGCCGGTCTTGCCGAGCGCCGCGGGCAGCAGCGGGAAGGGCCGCTTCAGGCGGAACACCACCTCCCGGTCGGAGGCGGCGGTCAGCTCATC
>NZ_JAIWYK010000068.1:0-60483 GCF_022030075.1 Anoxybacillus sp. LAT27 | reverse complement strand
CTAAAGTAAATAAACATTCGTTCGGGAAACGATGGCTGCACGTAGCTTTGATTTTCGATATGGACGATAATCAAGCCGTCTTCCCCTTTTAATTTTGTTTCCACCAGCACATCGACGCGGTACTTCTCTCCCGCCGTCACGTCGGTGAACAGTTCCTCTGACAAAAAAGCCACGTGCTGAAAGTCGATATGCTCGTGCACATGTGGGAAAAAGAGAAGAAGAAATTCTTCAAAAAACGCCGTAATCAGCTCCTTAAATAATCGATCATGATCAACTGCCATATATACACCTCGCTTTCTGTTTTGTTGCATATTTTCGACAGCAAAAACAACAGTCCTGCTTCGGAAATGAAAAAACAGAGAGCCACCCAACGACTCTCTGTCTCTATCAAACTTCGACAATCTTCGGGGTGTGACAGGTACCATATCTAACGAACGAAAGAAATGAATGTTGCATCGAAAGGTGACACGCAACAAGTCTTTTAGATGGAAAACATCTTACCAACAAGCGTTCCACTATTTTGCTCTTTGCACGGTATCACAGATACTTTCCATTTCTGTATAATGGACAGGGTCCAAATTTTTAATAACATCTAAAATTTCCTTAACTATATTTGTGCTTTCACCCATTAAATTATCTATAGTGTTATCTCCAATTTCAATTGTTGCACTATGGGAATATTTATTTATAAACTTATATATTTTTTCCCTTTGAGTGACATCAATTATAGCTTCTTCTATAAGTTGCTTAAAATTACCTCTCTTTTTTGGGAATTTAAAACTCAGAAATATCTCCATTAACTTCCTAGATAAATTAGACACTAAAAAAGCTTCATCAAGTGATAAATCTCCTAGATCTTTAAAGCCGTACACTCTATAGAACAAATAATGATATTCAGAATTATATTTCAATATTGATTCATTCGCATTTTTTATTTCAGATTTTCTAATGTTTTCATTGAACTTAGCTTCTATTGTAAAAAAAGCAGCCCTTTCCTTTTCATTGTTTTTCTTATTATTTTTATCTCTTAGCCAATCTCTTATTAATTTGAAAAATACAAAATTATGAGTTAATACAAATAGTTGATAAACATTATCACATTCATTTCTTAAAAAAGAGTAGGCATAGAATAGATTGTTTGAATCAAAGCTAGAAATAGGATCATCAATAACCACTGTTGTTTTACTCAGGTCGTTCCCATTTTCCTTTAATTTTGTTATAAAGTAAACGAATGCTATAGCTGTTTTTTCACCCTCGCTCAGGTTTTTCGCTTGCATATTAGTTTTCGTTCGTATGATTCTATATCCTTTTTCTTTTTCAGCAAATTGAAGAGAAATCTCTCCGTGCCCTAAAAACTTATGTAGTTGCATATTGAATTGCTCGGCTCCCAGCACCTCATTGGACAGTTGTTTTTCTAACTCTAAAATCTTATTTTTAATTAAATTCTTTTTATTGATTAATTCTTCTTTTTTCTTATTTAACCCCTGTACCTCTGATACTTTATTGAAGTATTCAAACTCCTTAATTGCTTTAGCTGCATAATGTAGCTCAAGTTTATGTTTCTGCTTTTTAGTTTCTACTTGAAAATTCTCGCTTTTGTTATTATGGCGATTAATAATGTTTTGTAAGGCAAACGCTAAATCATTATATTTTGCAACTAAATTATTAGGAAATTCTTCTACATCATTAAGGATCTCAAATGGATTTATAGATTTTTTTTGCAAACATTCTATCCAACTTTGTAGCACACTATTGATTTTATCCGAGATTTCTTTTATCTCTCCCAGATATTGATTAAATTCATATTGAAGTTCTTCATATAAACTTAATGGGTTAGGAAGAATATTTATATCGATCCTATTATCTGTTAACCATTCTTGTGCTTTATATAATTTGTCCCTAAAATCATAGTACTCTTTATTAAAGTGTTTATCAAGTTCATCAAGACGGTTATATGGTATTTTCTGAGAACAGAATTCACAAGTAGCACTATTGAGTTCTCTGTGGATAGCTAAACCTTGTTCTATCCAATTACTAAGTTTCGTGTTATTGGCTAACCTCTCAACAGCTTTTGTGACTATACTAGACTGTAATAATTTATTAATTCGTTTTCTAGCTTCAATTAATTTATCACTGTCGATTCTCATATCAGGAATTTGTATCTTGTCTCTAATATCAGGCTTAATAGATGCAGTAATTAATTTAATCCTCTCGGGATTAAGCATCGATTTTTCATCAAGAAGCTCTTTCCTATATTCTTCTATAAATTTCTCAAGTCGTGTCTTATTATAAGAAAAATAATAATTATCCTTAGTATCTATGACCTGAAATTGTTCTTTTATGTTTTTGGCTGTAGATGATAAAAATTTATTTATCTCTTTTTGTGAGTTATCAATTTTATTTAATACCTCTCGTATTTCCATTTCAAGTGTATTGTGATCATTTTGAAGTTTCTTAAGTCTTTTTTGTTCCTCAATTTTTTCCTCCGAAATTATCAATATAGTTTTAACTGTTTCATCCCAATCAATGTTTTCTTTTATAAAATCATCGTTAAACACGGCTATATTAATATCGAAATCACAAATATTATTTTCATTTAATTTTCTTCCATTATCAAGGCTGATTTCAAAAACACATCCTCTAAAGTCATCATGTATTTTCTTCTTTTGGATGCTATAGAACAATCTTGCCAGAGTACTCTTGCCACTTCCATTCCAACCATAAAAAAGGTTATACCTACAAAATGGTTGTAGTTCTTTTGTTTTTTCAAAGTCTTGGTAAATACCAAATTGTTTAATTTTATCAATACTTGTTATCAACTCTTTCCTCTCCCCTCTTCAGCTCTTCTAAAGGATTTATTAAACAATAAATTATGAAAACTATTTAAATAATCGAGTTAAAAAGAAAAGACTACTTACTATATACCAATATCAGAAGTAACCAAAAAAATCTGTCGAATCCTGTCGTTGGAAGTAAAAAAAGACAGAAGTTTTAACAACTTCTGTCGTAAATGGATGGCTGAGCTGTATCTTTCTTCGCTAATTTTGTCTATATAGCGCCTCCAACCCTTTTATCGTCTTATTCGAATCAACATCATCGTGCGGGATTAACAAGTATACCCATTCTTTTCCGTTGTTTGCACGAGCGTGGTCGGAAGCGTGTTGGCACCAAGTGATTGCTGCTTTTGCTTTTGCTTTGACTTCTTTATCGTCTTCGATTTTATTGGTCGCTTTGATTTCACATATATACATTTTTTCGTTTGTTTCCACAATGAAGTCCGGAATGTATGCTTTTGTCTGGTTGTAGTAAATTTTCAGGTGATTTTGTGTCGGTTTCAGCCATTTTAAAACGGATGGATCACTTTCGCAAATGACGGCGAATCTACGTTCGGCGTTAGATTCGAATTTTTGCGTTCGATATAAGCATTTTGTAAAGCCGCCAAAGCACATGCCACGAATCGAGGATTTATTCGTAATCGGTTGGCGAAAATCGCGCACTTCTTCATCAGCATCGACGGTTACTACGTTGCTCTTTAATGTGTCGAATCCTACCCGAACAATCACTTCATAATTCGTTTGTTCTTCATAATAATGTGCTTTCATTTGCGCATAAATAAGTTGAGCTAGCCGTTTGGCATTGTAGACGACAACATTTTTCACGTCTTCTTCTTTTAAATAACTACGAAGATACGCAATTAGCTGTCCTGATAGTTTATATAACAATTCCGCATGATCATCGTACGAAATGTTTGGATAATCTATGAGATGAAACACAATGTAATTTTCTAAATGCTCTTCTGCTTCTCGGACGTCTTTTTTAATTTGCAGCCATTCTCTTTCATGCGTACGTAAATGCTCAATTAAAATGTTTTCCGCAACTGGCTGTAATTTCGGGATCACGCTACAATCTAAATCAAAATCGTGATACCCCCATGAAATGTCGCCCGTTGGTTGTAAAATCACCCTTGGAATTTCAATCGACAAATCAGGAATTAACTCAACCGCCTTTGCCACCATGTTTTCCACGATTTTTTGCGGCTCTTCTTCAAACCAAGACAACTGGGACGATGTGTAAAGTTCATTGACTTCGTGAATAATCTGTTGTTGAACTGACGGGTCTTTTAATTGTTTGGAACTATACAACGTTTGTTTATTAGCAATCGTTTTCACCACAGTTTCTGCAATACTTTTCTTTAGCTCGATTTTCTTTTCTTCCTCAGGAGTAACAGGTTTATTTTCACCGACAAGTTGCTCAATGAGCGTTGCTTCTACGTTTGATTCAACGACAACCATTTTCTTCTCTGTCTGCGCTATATCACGACCAATGACAACACCACGGCGGATAATCGATGTAGGATTGTTCGCCTCGTCAATAATTTCTTGGAATTTATCATGAGCAATAATCGTTAAACGATCAACCGCCGGCACACCTGTTCGTTTTCCATACGGAAGACGAAGACCGCGGCCGATCGATTGTTCGACTAGCGTCTTTGAGTTTGCCGCACGAAGTGGAATAATCGTATATAAATTGGTGACGTCCCAACCTTCCTTTAACATATTCACATGGATAACAATTTCTACTTTTGAATGAGGATCTTCAAGCGCTAACAGTTCTTTAATTGTTTCATCTTTTTCTTCCCCACGCTGATTGGAATGGACGGTAATCACTTTCCCTTTATAACGCCCTCCAAAAAAGTCGTCGTTTTCCATCATATTCATGAGATCTTCTGCATGTTTCGTATCTTGAGCCACAACAAGAATAAACGGCTTTACTAATTTTTCGTTGTTTTCCCGCGCATATAGTTCTAATTCTAGTTTTGTTTCCTCATGAACTCGAACGCCGTCTTCAAGTTTTAAGCGCTCTAACTGCTCCTGACTTAATTTCTCTGGATTGAAATTTTCCCTTGTGGCAACCGCAGGTTCTTTTACATATCCATCTTCCATCGCTTTATAAAGAGGATAGCTGTAAATCACGTTTTTAAACGGAATCGTTTTGCTTCCGCTCTCGACTTGCGGCGTCGCAGTTAATTCCAAACCAAGAATTGGGTTTAACTCGTTAATCGCTTTTACACCTGCCGTTGCGCGATAACGGTGCGATTCGTCCATTAGCAGCACAAGATCAGGTAGCGATTTTAAATAATCGTAATAGCTCTGTCCTAAATATTCACTTAACCGTTTAATACGCGGCGATTTTCCTCCCCTTACTTCGCTGTTAATCTTAGATATATTGAAAATATTAATATTTACAGCTAGAGGATCTTCTAAAAAGAGGGCTTGTTGTTCATAGTTATCCCCTGTAATAATATTTGGCTGTTTATTTGCGAACGATGAAAGCCCCTTAAATACATACTTCGGTGTATTTGGTGTAAAATCTTGAATTAATTTTTCATAAATCGTTAAGTTCGGTGCTAACACAAAGAAGTTGCGAATTCCTTTCGCCATATGTAAATAAGCAATAAACGCCCCCATCAGCCGTGTTTTCCCGACGCCTGTTGCCAACGCAAAACAGAGCGAAGGAAATTCGCGTTCAAAATCTGTTACGCTTGGAAAGTTCGCGTTAACAGCAGCTAACTTCTCTTGTAATGATTGGGGATCATTTTGTTTATTTAAGCCGAAGTGTTCAATCACTTCGGCAAGAATTTCTAACGACTCTTTTTGTGGTTTACGCAGGCTAAGACGGGATGAAATAGCGCTAACGATACGATTCATGACCTCTTCCCCCTAAAATAACTCCAATTGTTCTGGTTCTCTTTCTTTCATCGGTAAATTGTTGACATTTAAGCTATAGTCGTCACGACCAAATTCGCATTTATTTAAAATCGCTTGCGGCAATTTTTTAATCGTAATTTGTGGAAATTCATCTACATTTACATTATATGCCTTACAGCAAATCAACAGCGTTTCGTTTTCTTTCATTTGTTCCACGATGCCAGCGACCATTTGGTGAGTGACGAGCTGCGTTGTTGTGAAAATAAAATCATTTTCCGTCGATTGACCTTGCTTCCAAAATACGTGCGGGTCTGGATTGTACGTAAACCCTTCATGCTTACACATCGCTTCCGCGAGCATTTCGGCATTGTATTCTGGGTTGATAATCCAATTGCCGAATTTGTCTTTCTTTAATAAGCTTGGCGCTAGTTTATAATAGCGAAAACCGCCGCCGCCTTGCCAATTGACCGCTTTACTAATTCCACCTTGATCCGTTCCATCAATCACTCGCTTCATCCGTGGAATAATATGCGTATGGCAATGTTCGCCAAGCTCAATCATAATCCACCGACGCCCCATCTTATGCGCCACCGCCCCAGTCGTACCAGAACCGGCAAACGAATCAAGAACCCAGTCGCCTTCGTTGGTTGCTATTTGCAATATTCTTTGTATCAGCCGTTCAGGCTTAGGAGTAGCAAAAACATTTTGCTCATTAAATTTTTTAACCTCTCTTTTTGCTTCCTGATTATCTCCTACTTCATCTCTTAACCATAAGGTCTTAGGAACTATCCCCTCCTGAACTTCGCTTAAAAATCTTTTTAAACGTGGAACGTTATTTCCTTTTTCTCCAAACCAAATACGATTATCTTTTACTAATTCTTCGAACTTACTTTTTGGAATTCTCCAACAAGAACCTTTAGGTGGATAAACAACTCTTCCAGAAGGTGTGGTTATAGGATAATCATATTCTTCAGAATATGTTTTTACTGACAAATCACCAGATGTCCATGGACCTCTCGGATCATTATCAGGGTTTTTATATCTACTATTACTCTCCGTTGTTCTAGGCAGCAAATTTCTTTTCCACAAGTCCTTATTTTTGGCATAAACAAGTATATAGTCGTGGCTATCTGAAATAAATTTCGCATCATTACTAGGAGAAAACTTTTTTTGCCATATAATACTAGAGATAAAATTTCTTCTCCCAAATATTTCGTCACAAAGAACCTTTAAATAATGAGCCTCATCGTCATCTATTGAAATCCATAACGAACCGTCTTCACTTATAAGGTTTCTTATAATTTCTAATCTAGCTTTCATTAATGATAACCAAATACTATGCTCCAACCCATCATCATAATGCTCAAATGCATTCCCTGTATTATACGGTGGATCAATATAAATGCACTTAATTTTCCCCGTAAACTCCTGCTCCAATGCTTTCAACGCGAGCAAGTTGTCTCCGAAAATTAACCGATTATCAAAAATATCATTTTCCGTCACCCGTTCTTTTGCATGATAAGAAAGTTCCGGATCTTCGAGAAGAATGCGCGGTTCGAGCTTTGGCTGCTCGCCTTTGCCAATCCACGTTAACTCTAGTTTTTGTGCCAATGTACTCCCTCCTGTTGCTATACGATTCTCCATTTGATAGTAAATAAGTGTTCGGTTGCGGTGCGTTGTTCAAGCTTTTTCTCGATTTCTTCAAACAGCCGGTCTTTTTGTTCATCGATTTCATCTTGCTGGTCATAAAGACTTCGGCGCATTTCATTTCGCTTTTTTTCCAGCTCTTTAATTTGCTTGTTCATTTCTAGCTTTTCGGCAAGATTGCGGGTTAATTTCGCTTCCCGCTTCAAATGTTCAATTTCCACCGTCATTTCATCTATATCTTTTTCGAGCTTATTTTTCAAGTCTTGTGACCATTTTTCTAATTTTTCTAATTCCGCGTCAAAATAGACAGATGTCCGCTCCATAATGTCATTTAAAATCGATTGCTGCTGTGCTTCGCTAATACGGTTAATGGTATTTCCGATCGATTCGGAAAGTTCGGTTTCTTCTCCTTCCACAGCAGGCAACTCAAACATTTTTTTACAAATTTCTTGATCGAGTTGCTCCCCTTCTAAATCAATTGCTGAAAAAATCAAATGCTGCTCGTTTTCCAACGATTGAACATGAAGCAAATCTAGCGACAGCCATCCTTCTTTCCCAATCAATTGTTCCAAAATCGTCACTTTTCCCTCATAATCTGAATAGCGGAAAGTAATTTCTTTCGGGATAAGCTGGCGGCTTTTTGCCTGTTCGATCCATTTTTGCGCCAATGGATGAGAAAAACGATAATGATGGACGTTTGAACGATCTTGTTTTTTCGCTTGCGATATCATTTGGTACGTTTCATCATCTTTCGTAAAGCTTAACGTTTCATCATCAAATATCGCTTCTTTTGCACCTTCATACTTAGACAAACTCCAGAGATAGCGCTCCATCCGATTGAGATGCAAGCTTGTTTGATGGTAATGATCTCGTAGCTTCTCCCGCACTTCATCGTCAAAATTCTCTAATAAGTGCATACGCGTTTCTTTCATTTTCAGTTGAATTTGCTCATCTAGCTCTGCTTGCAATTGTTTAAACGCTTGCTCAATTTCCTCTGCTGTACGGCATGTTTGATAAATTTGTTGAATTCGCTTTTCAAAATCGACGCCTGATTCAAGCGCACCTAGCACTTCATCTGAAGAGCCAAAAACTCCTTCAAACAGCCGAAATTTTTCAGAAAGAATTTCATACACTTTTTTATCTGCTTCGTTTTTATGGTTCAAAAAATTAATGACAACGACATCATGGGTTTGTCCATATCGATGGCAGCGACCGATCCGCTGCTCAATCCGCTGCGGATTCCATGGCAAATCATAGTTGACAACTAAGCTGCAAAATTGCAGGTTAATTCCTTCTGATGCTGATTCTGTTGCAATCATAATCGATGCCTGCTCTTTAAAATATTCCACAAGAGCCGCGCGCATATCGGCTGTTTTTGAGCCAGTTATTTTGTCGCTATGCTGATGTTTTTCTAGCCACTGTGCATAAATTTGTTTTGCCTGTTCATCTTCATTTTTCCCATTAAATAATACGATTTTCCTTGCATATCCATTGCGTTCAAGAAATTCGCGCAAATACGATTGCGTTCGGCGCGATTCGGTGAAGATAACGGCTTTTTCATTTGCGCCTATCATTTTTAATTTCTCAAATCCTTTTTCAAGAGCAATTAATAGCGCTTCTGCTTTTGAATTTTCCCGAATCGATTTCGCGAGCTCATAATATTGTTCTAGTTCTTGTTTTTCTTGTAAAATCAGCTGCTTCATTTCAGAAAGTGACAACCCGTTATGTATTGGCTGTTCCTCTTCTTCCCACTCTTCCATTGTTTCATTAAATTCATCAACATCTTCGTAAACATCAGAACATTCTGCCGCCGCCTCAAGCTTCCCCCGCTCTAGCTCGATTAATAATTGATCCAATCGTTTGATGAGAGAATGCAATGTGTCAGAAATCGCAAACGAAGAAGAAGCAAGCAATTTGCGGACAACTAACGTCATTAGCGCCCGCTGGCTTGTCGGTAATGCAAAAAGCTGTTCCCACTGCAAATACGCCGATACTTTTTCGTACAATTCCCATTCGTTGTTTGTCGGCATAAATTCTTGTGTAATTGGGATACGTTGCGTGTAGTTGACATACTCCGTCACTTGCCGCCGCAACGTCCGGTGGCAAACAGGTTTAATGCGTCGTTTCAAATCGAGAAAATCCGCATCTGACATTTCTTTTGCCCCACGCGCAAACTGGCGCCGGAATGTCGTTTCATCCCCGAAAATATGTGGGTCGATAAAGCTAATCAATCCATATAATTCCATCAATGAATTTTGCAATGGTGTAGCGGTAAGTAAAATTTTTGGGCATCCAGCTGTTGCTGTACGTAAAGCTCTGCCAATTTTGTTTGATTTTTTATATACATTTCTCATCCGGTGGGCTTCATCAAAAACAATTAAATCCCAATTTACTTTTCGTAACATGTCCGCTTTATTGCGTGCATATTGGTAAGAAGTAATGACAATTTGATCTTGCTGCAAGAAAGGGTTGCGATGACCTGAACGCACCATTTCATTAAAGTTTTTGCTTTCCAAAATGATCGACGGGATATAAAATTTCTCCCAAAGTTCTTGATTCCATTGCTTCCTTAGTGGTGGCGGTACAATAATAAGGATATTGCGCTTTCGTTCCGCCCACAATTGGCTAATAATGAGCCCTGCTTCAATCGTTTTTCCTAATCCTACTTCATCGGCTAAAATCGCTCCTCTCTCAAGCGGGGCGCGAAAAGCGAATAAAGCCGCCTCTACCTGATGAGGGTTTAAATCAACTGTCGCGTTAATTAATGACTGGCTTAACCGACCGATTGAACGTGAAGAATGTTGTCGAGTTAGCTCGTAAGCAAAATATTGGCTTTGGTATGGCGTTGTCACTACAAAAACCCCCCTATATATCCGAACAAACTATCTACGTCTTATTATACCCGACATTATTTTACAAGAACAGACATTCGACAAAACATGACATTTCTATATTTATCATTTTTAAAAATACCACAAGCCCCCTCCCTCATCACCAAGAAAGGGGGCATTCCATTCTCTTGAGCACGTAAATACTTCTTTCATGCGTCTTGCAGAATTTGTGAATCGTTTACAAATAAATGATCAAACCATCTTGGAATGGCTAGCGTCTTTTTTCCATTTCATAGCGAAAAGGCGGCATCCATACTTCAATAAAGACAACGGTTTTGTTATTTTTGTATGGAATGTCCGACAATTTTGAAGGCTCAGGAATGACTTCATTCTCCTGTTCTAATCCGTATAAATGCAGTGCCAATGCCTCTTTTGCCATTTGCAGCGCTTCTTCTTCTGTATCGCCACACGTGAAACATCCAGGAAGATCAGGAAATTCCACAGATATTCCGTCACTGTCATCATCGAAAATAGCCGGATAAATATAGCGGTCTTTTTTCATATACACTGTCCTCTCTATTGGAGCATAGATTCGTTTCAATGACCAATGTAATACACTATGTCATGATCCTCTTTGAATGCTATGGATGAACTCCTTATTGATCAACCTCCGATCATCTACAATATCCAACAGTTCATCATGCGGGCGAATGTCGTCGCTTTCATCAGAATAATAGAGAGTAATATGCACTCCTTCTGATTGTGCAATTTGCAACGCTGGCAAAAAGTCGCTATCCCCTGTTAAAAGAGCTGCATGCGTAATCAGTTTTTTCGTACTATGCATAACTAAGTCTGTCGCTAGCATAACATCAACACGCTTTTGCTCGAACACAAGGAAACCGCGATCATCAATACCGCGGAATGCAAGTTTTCCTTCTCGAACAGTGAAGCTTTCTAGCCTGTTCAATCTTTTGAAAAAGCTTTGGGCATTGGAAAAATACTCTTTTTCCTCTGAAGATGGATTTGGAGATTGATAAGGGAGACAGTGATAGTAGTACGTTCTCAGAAGCAAGTGGTCGTTAGCCATAGCTGCAGCAAGCTTACCATAATCAATTTTTGCTTTTCCATGCCATTTCAATACGTTGTCAAGATATCCGCCATCAATAAATAAGGCGATGCGTGAATACAAAAACATCCCTCCTCACATGAAAAACAAAAGGAGCGACACGATGCCGCTCCCTTCTTGACCTGCCATCCATATGAACGACAGCGTTTATTCTATGCACAATTATACAACAAAAACACGACATGTCAACACACCATCCTTGTAACGCAACGAGCTCGCCTATTGCATAGTGGTAAAACAAAAACCCATAGCCCCTCCCGCTATGGATCGACTCCATTCACAAAACTTCAGGCGGGTTGGCACTCCCGCATCTCCACCGAGGGCGATGGCTGCCTGTTCCATCCTCTGAACGCTTTGTGTGATTTTTATCTACTACACTGTTATTGTCAACTCCATATCGTGTACCATGTCTAGCTGAAGCTGTTTCATTGTCGTTGTCAGCGTTCCACGCACACAAATGTTTACTTTTAACTGTGGATTGGCCTTCGGGTAAATAAATTGAATGTTAGCTTTATATGCCCCACTACTTTCTTCAATAAGCCAAAACATAAATTCACTATAAAAAGCAGGGATATATCCTAATTTTTCCCCTTGTTTCGTCAATACGACAACCGCTTTCGGATCTTGTTCATTTGTCGATTCTAGTTGAAATATCACATCGTCCCCTACTTGCAACCGATCAAGTACTCGTTCCCCTTCATAATATCTCCATCCAGCAATGTAAAAATCAAAGTCAAACTCATTGCCGTATACATAAATGGGTGGTACAAACTCATACGTGTCCGTCGCCAGTCTTCCACCAGTAGCACGCAATAAATCCATATTTGTATAATCATCGGATAAGCCGTGTGCCCCTAGAATTTCTTGAAAATCCGGACGACGACGATTCAGGAAGACGTCTTTCAAAAGGACCAAACAAACGCTCGGATACATAAACTTTATTTACATCTGGGAAAGCTAAATGTAGATGATATCCGTTTTTTAATGCTTCGATAACTCCTCTTCTCTTTGCATGCTTCTCATAATAAAACATGTATTTTCCTTCATGATGCACTAAATTGCCTACATGATATCGCTGACGAGTACGTTCATTTTGCCAAATAAGCCAAAGCACAAAAGGTCGAATCATGTTTTCACCTCCGCAGATCAAAATCTTCCGCAATCGTAAAGAATAAATCACCGCCTTCGTAAAACTCTGCATTAGCAACAACGAAATTTTCCAGTAAACAACCTGTTAAACCATTATAAATTGCTAAATGTGCCTTCATTGTATTTATCCCTATCAACTCCCCTAACTTTGAGGCAACAACTTCTGCCCACGCTTCTCCTGTATTTTCTTTCGGAATTTTAAACAAATATCGTTTTTCGTTATGTGGACTAACTAACCAAAACTTTTGTCTTGTTCCAGATGCTTGCCTTTTATCATCTTTTTCCCAATGGCTAACGTCTAGTATATTCACAAACCCCATCCCTTTTTGACCACTTATCTTCTAAATAAAAACATAATTTTCTCCTTTACTTCGTCATCCTCACCAAAAATCCTGCCCATGCAAAAAACACCAGGGCCCCCTGGTGCTCTGGTGCTAGCAACATGTTTGTTTGTCGTCTTCGCAACAATCTTCTTGCTCTTTGCAGCAGTCCTCTTTCCCCTCGCAACAATCTTCCTTTTTCTCGTCATCTTTAACCTCAATAATTTGCACATCGCAACAACCTTTTTCTTTTTTCTCAAACAATTTTTTAAACATACGAATCTCCTCCATGTTTTATATGATGTAAAACAAAAATCCTGACAAAGTCGCCATCGAGATGACCGAGGCGATGAACGCCCAAACGAGTTTCTTATGAAAAATGCTATGCAGTAGTGTAATCTCTGGTAAACTTGCGCCCGCAGAGCTAATCATAAGCGCCATGAATGAATACGCCGATGCCAGCCCCGATGAATAAATATACTTTACAATATTTTTATTATGTGATAGATTGTTCTTAAAGTTCATAATTTTTCATCTACTAGGGGAGTCCAATAGCTTGGACTGAGAGAAGAACGCGCAAAAGTTCTTTGACCCTTCGAACCTGATCTGGGTGATGCCAGCGTAGGGAAGTAGATGGTGCAAGTGTTGTTTGCTTGTGCTATTTGCGGACAAAATCAGGTTCTCATTACGGAACCTGATTTTTTTTACGTGTTGGCATGACTCCGACAAAAACAAAAAAGGAGAGAATGTCGATGAACAATTTATTTTCACAGATGCATTTCCCTGCAAGTAAAAAAGTGTATGTACAAGGAACACGTGAAGATATTCGTGTTCCAATGCGTGAAATTCAACTAACACCAACAAAGACAGAAACATCCATACGAGAAAATGAACCGATTCGAGTATATGACACAAGTGGACCGTATACAGACCCACTTTTTAACCCGAACATTCATAAAGGACTACCAAAATTAAGGGAAAAATGGATAGCAGAACGTGGTGATGTAGAAGAATACAATGGTCAAACACCTAAAACGAAATTGCCTTTCGAACGAAGACCTCTTCGTTCGAAAAAAGGAAAAACGGTCACCCAAATGCATTACGCAAAACGAGGGATCATTACACCTGAAATGGAATTTGTTGCGATACGTGAGCAAATGGATCCAGAGTTTGTTCGTCAAGAAGTGGCGGCAGGACGGGCAATTATCCCAGCTAACATTAACCATCCTGAAAGTGAACCGATGATTATAGGGAATAAATTCCACGTTAAAATTAACGCAAATATCGGGAATTCAGCTGTGACATCCTCGATGGAGGAAGAAGTTGAAAAGATGCTTTGGGCCATTCGTTGGGGTGCAGATACGATCATGGACTTATCAACAGGAAAATATATACATGAAACAAGAGAGTACATTATTCGAAACTCACCTGTTCCCGTAGGTACTGTGCCTATTTATCAAGCACTAGAAAAAGTGAACGGTGTTGTGGAACGTTTATCATGGGACATTTATAAAGAAACGCTCATTGAACAAGCAGAGCAAGGTGTCGATTATTTTACTATTCACGCTGGGGTGCTACTTCGTTACATTCCATTAACAATTAATCGAACGACAGGTATCGTCTCACGCGGAGGTTCCATCATGGCGCAATGGTGTTTAGCGCATCATGAGGAGAACTTTTTATACACTCACTTTGAAGAAATTTGTGAAATTTTAAAAACTTACGATATTGCCATTTCCCTCGGAGACGGATTGCGTCCTGGATCGATCGCAGATGCGAACGACGAAGCGCAATTTGCCGAACTACAAACACTTGGTGAATTGACAAACATTGCATGGGAACATGATGTTCAAGTGATGATTGAAGGTCCAGGACATATTCCGATGCATAAAATTAAAGAAAACGTTGATAAGCAAATTGAAATTTGTCATGGAGCACCTTTTTACACATTAGGTCCAATCACTACTGACATTGCGCCAGGATACGACCATATTACATCAGCCATTGGAGCAGCGCTAATCGGTGCTTACGGTACGGCTATGCTTTGTTATGTCACACCAAAGGAACATCTTGGACTTCCGAACAAAGAAGATGTACGCGAAGGTGTTATTGCCTATAAAATCGCCGCCCATGCGGCTGATTTAGCAAAAGGGCATCCTGGTGCACAAAAACGAGATGACGCTTTATCAAAAGCTCGATTTGAATT
Organism: Anoxybacillus sp. LAT27; assembly: GCF_022030075.1. Classification (NCBI taxonomy): domain Bacteria; kingdom Bacillati; phylum Bacillota; class Bacilli; order Caryophanales; family Anoxybacillaceae; genus Anoxybacillus; species Anoxybacillus sp. LAT27. The sequence continues at coordinate 45,496 of NZ_JAIWYK010000068.1, read as the reverse complement.
TCGTTGGAACGATCAATTCAACTTATCTTTAGACCCTGAACGCGCACGTGAGTATCATGATGAAACATTGCCAGCCGAAGGAGCAAAGCTCGCCCATTTTTGCTCTATGTGCGGTCCAAAATTTTGTTCCATGAACATTTCACATCAACTTCAAAAAACTTTGCAAGACGAAGGTATGAAAGAAAAGGCAAAACAGTTCATTGAACAAGGAAAATCATTATATACAAATGCCGTGCAAGTTGAGCGCTAGCGCTCAACTTGTGCTCGTTTAGTATGATAATGTTAATCTAAAACAAGTCGTGCACATGCTCCGTTCATGACACCCCAATCCATACGTACATAAAGAAAAAAACAAAAATCGCTGTTAACACTGTACCTAACAATGTTTCGTTATGAATATCACGGCCTTGGTGCAATTTCTTCAACAGCAATGCCAAATTAAAAAACCATAAACCTGCGATAATCGGTAAAACCACAAAGCAAAGGTAAATCATTCACTCATCCCCCTTTTTCCTCATTATAACAAATGCATGCACGATCACTACAAAAAAAGACAGAAGTCCACCGACTTCCGCCTTTTATGTTTATGCAATTTGAAGTGGCATATTTTCTTTTAGGCCAAGCGTTTCAGCAGCGAGCGTTTGGACATCGCGTAAAAGCGCTTCGTTTTTCATTAGCGATACGCCATATGATGGGATCATCTCTTTAATTTTCGCTTCCCATTGTTTCATTTCATTTGGGAAGCATTTTTCAATGACTTCAAGCATGACATGAACAGCCGTTGAAGCGCCTGGTGATGCACCGAGTAAAGCAGCAACGGAGCCGTCATGGGCGGCAACAACTTCCGTACCGAATTGAAGCGTTCCTTTGCCACCTGCTTCTGTATCTTTAATGACTTGCACGCGCTGACCAGCGATAATAACATCCCAATCTTCGCTTTTCGCATTCGGGATAAATTCGCGCAATTCTTCCATGCGTTGTTCTTTTGATAACATGACTTGTTCAATTAAATATTTTGTAAGCGCCATGTTTTTCGCCCCTGCTGCAAGCATCGTCAACACGTTGTGCGGTTTGACAGACGTAATTAAGTCGAATATCGACCCGTTCTTTAAAAACTTTGGTGAAAACCCAGCGAACGGTCCAAATAATAACATTTTCTCATTGCCTATGAATCTCGTATCTAAATGTGGGACAGACATCGGCGGTGCACCAACTTTCGCTTTGCCGTACACTTTCGCATGATGTTGAGTAATGATATCCGGATTGTTGCACACCATAAATAGTCCGCTTACCGGGAATCCACCGATTCCTTTTCCTTCAGGGATACCTGACTTTTGTAGCAAATGTAGGCTTCCGCCACCTGCCCCGATAAAGACGAACTTCGCTGTATGAACGTCAACTTCCCCAGTCGCTAAATTGCGCACCTTTACTTCCCATAAATTGTCGCTTGTCCGTTTCATATCTTCAACATGATGTTTATAATATAAATTGACATGCTTATGTTCTAAATGTTCAAATAACATGCGCGTTAAAGCTCCAAAGTTCACATCTGTCCCTGACTCCATGCGCGTGGCAGCAATCGGTTCTGTGACGATGCGGTCTTCCATCATCAGCGGAATCCACTCTTTCAATTTTTGCGGATCGTCAGAAAACTCCATCCCTTTAAATAACGGATGATTAGCCATCTGCTCAAAGCGCTTTCTTAAAAACGCGACGTTTTCTTCTCCCTGCACAAAACTCATATGTGGGATTGGCATAACAAAGTCCTTCGGGTTGCGAATGTGCTTATTTTGAACGAGATAAGACCAAAATTGTAGCGACTCCTGAAATTGTTCGTTAATTTTAATCGCTTTGCTTATATCAACTGATCCGTCCGCTTTTTCCACTGTGTAGTTTAGTTCACAAAGTGCCGCATGTCCGGTTCCGGCATTGTTCCATTCGTTCGAACTTTCATCTGCTGGTTGATCAAGTCTTTCAAACACCGTAATTTCCCACTCTGGCGCTAACTCTTTCAACAATGTCCCTAATGTCGCACTCATAATCCCCGCACCAATTAAAATGACATCTGTTTTCATCATTGGACCCCCTAAATCCCATCGATTCGATCAAAAACCTCTCCGCATTTATTATAACACATTTAAATTATAGTATGTCACTATTATTCTACATGATTACAAACATGTTAATATAATTAAATGATTACAAATGCACTTACATATGTTCGATAAAAAGAAACAATATTCTTTTTTTAATGATTTTACAAAATGATTTGATATTTTTCTAGTTCAATTCAAAAAAAAACGAACGAGGTTATCCCTTGTTCGTTTTACTCAGCCAGCGCTTCTTGTGTACGAATAAATTGATCGTAAAACGCTGCAAGCGATGTGTAGACGTACGGAATGAGCCATAAAAGTCCGATCCCGAACGTTATAATCGAGAGTAGCCCCCAGCCGATGAAGCTCAAATATAACAAAAATAGTTTTCCTTTATATCCTTTCATTCGTTTTTTACTTTCGCTAATCGCTTGAAGTGCACCGTATTCGGGATGATCTTTTAATAAAAAGAATGTTTGTGAATAAGATAACGATTTAATAATTCCAGGGATAATAAGTAGCAAACTCCACAAAAACACAAAAATACCAAATAAAACAGACGTGCCAATGAGTTTTAATGATAACTTCCCATCTTGATATACTGTAAACATTGGAGAGATTCGGACAGGTTCATGACGATACACATCTAAAAATACCCAATACACAACAACACTAAACGGAATGAGCGCAAGTGAAAGAAGCAGACTGACGATCGAAACAGATGTTGGCACGTTTTCTTGTTCAATCCATACGTCCCATCCTCCACTTAATACAACCTCAACTACCATAGGGAAAACGATGGTCACGAACGCATAAACAAGCATAAGAAGCACGGCACTGCCCCATTTTCCTTTCAACGCTTCCCTTGCTTCACGCCTTAACAATGATAATGTCATATGATAAAACCTCCTTTTACGTGATCGCACTTACACATATAGTCTATGCGCTTTTTACTCTAACATACTTATTTGAAAAATGCTATTGATCTTTTAGTAAATGAGATGAATATTTTCTATGTTTTGTATATAATGGGTGTATCCATTATAAGGGAGGAAAAGCAAATGAAAAGCATCAAACCTGGCCGTGGACCGTCCATGCAAGGATTTATCGGCAGTATCGCCACCATTTTATTCGGTATGTTTTGGACGTTTATGACTTTTTCTATTACGAAAGATTCTCCCATTCCAGGGTCACAAATCTTTCCTTTTTTCGGATTCGTTATCATTGGTATCGGTATTTTTCAAGCTGTGTATCATTATAAAAACGCTACAGGGAAAGAACGGATGTCGATCGTCGATATTGTAGAAGAAGACGAGGAAAAAGATCCGCTCAATACTCGTTTCGGTCATATCGAAGGAGAAAAGTTTTGTCCACACTGTGGAACGAACGTACAAGCAAACTTCCGCTTTTGTCCATCTTGCGGAAAAGCATTATAAATCCAAGTGATACGCGAGAATAAGTAATGAATAAAAAGTTCGGCGCCTGCCGAACTTTTTTACCCTCTTTTTCCCTTTATAGACCTTGTCAACCACACAGCACCAGAATACAGCAAAAACCCCAAGCAACGTGCCGAGCATCACGAGTTGAAATACAATGTCCCCGATGTACATAAAATCAACTCCTTTTATTTCCATTATACTTTATTTTTCATATACGAGCCATGTTGGTTTGTTAATTTTTGCTGATAAACGAACGTATCTTTATCGCTCGGATTTTTATTGCCTCCGAACATAAAGTTGCCTAAGCTATAAACAATCATTTTTCCTTTATATTGTTCAATGCCTTGAATGACGTGCGGATGATGACCAACGACAAGATCTGCCCCACTATCGATCGTAAATCTTCCTAACGATGTTTGCGTGCGATTTGGTATATAGCTTCGCTCTTCACCCCAATGAAAATGAACGAGAATAATTTGTGCCCCTTGCTTTCGTAGTGCGCGAATGTCGGTGACAATTTGCTTTCGTACTGCTTTGGTGTCACTCCATCCTTTATAACCGAGCGTGCCGATTTTTACTCCTTTAACTGTTTTCATTAAAGGTATACCGTTCCCAAAATAGCCGATATTCGCTCGCTTTAGCGTTGCAATTGTATCCGCATATCCTTTTTGTCCATAGTCGAACGTATGATTATTCGCAAGATTCACTCCTTCAATACTTGCGCGCGTTAAAATATTGACATACGACGGATCACCTCGAAACCGAAACTTCTTCTCCGCTTTTTGCGTGGCGTTTGTTAATGTTGTTTCCAAATTAACCGTTCTGAATCTCCCGACGACTAAAGTCGCGGGGTTCTTGCGTACAAAAGGGTTTCTCGTACACCTGCGTGCAGAACTCGCCCTTGCTCCGCAAGACTTTCATGGGCAAACACCTTGGTGGTGCTTTCCGCCCTGTACGCCCGATTCAAGACGTTGGATTTTTCTTCTCTATAAGAGTAGTATACCATCTTTGACTGCGTCAAAGCAATCGGTTCATCCCATGTCTGAAGACGGGCTACGCCCTGCTTGGGCTTTCTCCGATTGTTCTTTGTAAAATCATCTTGCTTAAAAATCGGCTCAATGTATTTCGTAAAAAAAGCAAGACCATTTTTTTTCGCTTCATGATCAAATGAATACGTATAGCCATAGTTATCATCGCGACCGAGCGTGACGTCCCCGGCAACGCTTAATGTAATGCTCGTTTCTCCTTGCGCCCAAGCAGGATGGGCAAATAAAAACAGAAAAATCCATAAACACATCCATATCTTTCTCACTTTTTCCTCACTCCCCTTTGTGTATATAAATTTTTTCTACACATGGAGGAAAAACCCTTTTTTTATTTTATTTGTTGATGATTTAGAACATAGTTTTATAAAAATAGATAAAAAATGATTGTAGATGTTGTAGCAATGGCTATGCCTATGAGCGTTTCGTACGGAAGCAATGTAAGGCGCTCTTTCGTTGACATATGTACACTCGCTGCGGTGATATGAAAAAAACTGCCGTGCGGTAAATGATCGAGCACTGTTGCCCCCGCATGTACCATAGCTGCTCCCGCAAGCGATGGGACACCCGCTTCAACTAACGCTTTTCCAAACACGTGGCTTGCGACAGCTGTCCCCGCCGTTGTAGATGCAGTAATGCCTGACAATAATGCACCAGCTAACGATGCCATGACATATGGCGGAAACCGTAGCGATTCGAGCGTATACATAAACGTTTGGTGCAAAGCGGAGTTCGCAATTACACCTGCTAGCGTTCCAGTACCAAGAAGCATGAATACAACACCGCTCATTTTTTCCATGCCTACGCGTAGAAACACGTTCAACTCCCTCGTTTTATTCATAACAATCACACCAATCACTGCACCAGTCGGCAAAGCGATAAGCGGATCCATTGACACACCAAAGAGCGGACGTGACAATAAAAGAATCATCGCAACACCGGGAGCAACGATCGCTTTTTGCCATGGAGGTGTTTCTTTTTCAACCGTTTCAATTTTTGGCATATGTTTGTCATCACCCCGCCACCGTTTTGCAAGCTGGTACGTGACAAAAAGACCAATCACCGCCGGTGCGATGCCTGCCATCATGAGAGAGGAAAGAGGGACATGAAATGCCTCAGCAGCTGCAATCGTATTCGGATTAGGAGAAATAATATTCCCGGCTTTCCCCCCACCAATTAATGCAAGCAATATAGCAAAACGCGACACGTCAAGTCGATGTGCCATCGCAAGCGCAACAGGTGCAATCGTCATAATGGCAACGTCAACAAACACCCCACACGCTGTTAACATCATCGCTGCAACACATAGCGAAAATAGCGCATATTTTTCTCCGCATGCTTGCATAAGCTTTTCCGCAATTGCCATAGCTGCCCTAGAATGTATCAATACACCAGCAAGCACGCCAGCCGCTAAAACGCGCAAAATAGACGGGATCATCTCTTTTGCCCCATTCATCATTAGCCAAACAGCCTCATCGATGGAAGCTCCCCCTAATAAAGCACCAATAAACGCTCCGCCCATCATTCCATACCCCACCGGCACATTTCGTAAAATAAATACAACAGCTAGTAGAAAAGCAGCTATCGCTCCAAATGTGTTCAATTTGATCCCCTCCAAGTATACAATCTATAAACATATCATGATGTAACGTCATTTTTTTGTAAATATATCACAAATAACATAAAAACTGTGTAAAAATTTTTAAAAATACATACAGATGTATTGTCATCCGTATATACATATAGTATTTTTGTAATAGTCTTTTTGTCGGAGGTGACATATGTATTGTTCAGTGTAACAGGACGTTTTTTACTTATTTCTATCGGAACAGGTGTTATGATGGGGCTCGCTTTTCCGATCGTCGCTAGCTTTTTTACAATATACAAACATCCGTCATACGCTACATACTTTACACTTCTTTGCGTCGGAGCAGGCATCATCGTTGGGCTAACTAGTTTTTTCGTCGGAAAAGTAACGTTAATTCGCGCGATGAAAGAGATGAACAAACAATTTGAAACGATTGTACAACGTGGGGATTTAACGTCTCGACTTACTTTAAAAAGCAATGATGAAATCGGGCGCATCGTCGCCAATTTTAACGTCGTATTAGATACGCTTACCACGATGATTTGGCGCATCCAACACGAAGCACATGAACTTGATGGAATCGTTTCCACCGTCTATCAAGATATCCGTCATTTAAGTAAACAACTTGAACATATTTCATTAGCCACAAAAAATGTGTCTGGAAATGTTGATGAGACCGCTGCGTTTGCTGAGCAAATGTCCGCCACATCAAAAGAGATTGAGCATGCTGTTCAACAAATGATGCGAACAATGAAAGAGGGAGAACAAAATGCTTCGTCGATTCGCCAACAAGCTGTGAACATCCATCACATCGTAACAACATCATCAAAAAAATCAAGCGATCTGTTGGCAGAAACAAAAATAAGATTGGAAAAAGCAATCGAAGCTTCACATGTCGTAACAGATATTGAGTTATTCACAAATACGATTATGAATATCGCCAAACAAACAAATTTACTAGCCCTCAACGCCTCAATTGAAGCTTCTCGCGTTGGAGAACAAGGAAAAGGGTTTGCTGTCGTTGCAGAAGAAATTCGCAAGTTGGCTGAACAATCACAACAAGCGGGTGAAAACGTTCAGCACGTTGCTAAACAATTAGTATCCGCTGTAGAGCAACTATCCGCGAGCGCATCCACTGTCATATCATATATATCGACAGACGTTCAACATGATTACGAGCAAATGAAAACTATTTCAAAACAATATGAACAAACAGCTTTGTTCATTGAAGATATTGTTGCTCAATTTAGCAACACAGCGGGCGAACTTAGTCGCGCGCTGCATGAAATGATTACTTCCATTCATGAAGTATCTACAGCTACCGCTAGTAGTGCACAAGAAGTAAATGACTTGTCGAACCGATTAATCGAAACAAATGAAATTGTCGGCCAAATCGCAACATCTGCTGCAAAATCAGAACATATTTCCAATGAAATGAAGCGAGCCATTCGACAATTTTCCACGTAAGAAAAAGGTGCCCAATCGGACACCTTTTTCTTATGATGAAATCGTACGTTTAAACGTATCAAACTGCTCTGCCACTTGTTTATCTGGCGCTGCTGTCAATACGCTAACGATAACAATAGCGATGAGGCTTGCGATAAAACCAGGAACCATCTCATACATGACACTAGCGTAGGAAGAGTTTGCCCAAACGATGACCGTCGTCGCCCCTGCAATCATTCCTGCAAGCGCTCCCCATTTTGTCATGCGACGCCACCATAAGCTTAATATAATGACAGGACCGAACGAAGCACCAAACCCGGCCCACGCATAGCCGACAAGATTTAAAATCGTATTGTTTTGCTCATATGCCAAAATTAAAGCAACAACAGCAACAAGTAACACCGATAAACGACCAACAAACACAAGCTCTTTATCGGACGCTGAACGACGGAATAAAACTTTATATAAATCTTCTGTTAGGGAACTTGATGTCACAAGCAATTGTGATGAAATCGTGCTCATAATTGCCGCTAAAATGGCTGCAAGTAAAAACCCTGTAATAAGCGGATGGAATAAAATTTCCCCAAGTTTAATAAATACCGTTTCTGGATCTTCCAACGTCATGCCGGCTTGTTTAAAGTAAGCGATTCCAAAAAGACCTGTGAGCATCGCGCCGACAGATGAAAAAATCATCCAGCCCATTCCGATCCGACGAGCTTGTTTCATCTCTTTCACCGATGAAATCGCCATAAAGCGAACGATAATGTGAGGCTGTCCAAAATAACCAAGTCCCCAAGCGAATAAAGAAATGATGCCGACTACGCTTGTTCCTTTAAACAAATCGAGCAAATTCGGATCGATGTCTCGAATCGTTGTTGTCGTTTCTGTGAATCCACCTGTATGCATAAGCGTCACAACAGGTACGAGAATAAGTGCAATAAACATAATGAGACCTTGCACAAAGTCCGTCCAGCTGACCGCTAAAAATCCCCCGAATAACGTGTACGCAATAACAACACTAGCGACAATCCATAGCCCCGTATGATAATCTGTACCGAACGAGTTTTTAAACATGACCCCGCCAGAAACGAGACCAGAAGAAACGTAAAACGTAAAGAAAATCATAATGACGAACCCTGAGACGAGGCGAAGTAGCTTCGATGTATCACCAAAACGATTTTCTAAAAATGCTGGAATCGTAATCGAATCGTTTGCCACCTCTGTATACACACGCAAGCGTGGAGCGACGTATAACCAGTTCGCATACGCCCCTAAAGCTAGTCCGATGACGATCCATGAAGCGCTTAACCCTTGTGCATACATCGCGCCAGGCAAGCCAAGCAACAACCAACCACTCATATCTGACGCCCCAGCACTTAACGCCGTTACGGCTGGACCGAGCGTCCGTCCACCTAACATATAATCAGACAAGTTCGATGTCCGTTTATATGCCCAATACCCAATGAGTAACATCCCCACCATATATACGACAACAGATGCAATAACCAAAACAATCTCCCCTTCCTTTGTTGTCTATAAAAACCCCTTTGCATCTATCATTATACTAAAATATGTTCACAATTTGTACAAAAAATTATTTTCCAAAGAAACCTTTTAATGCGAATGCGACATTTTGCGGACGTTCTGCTAACCGGCGCATAAAATAACCGAACCAATCATTTCCGAAAGGGACGTATACTCGCATGGTATAACCTTCTTGTGCAAGCTGTTGTTGCATATCTGTCCGAAAGCCATACAACATTTGAAACTCAAATTGATTACGTGGAATATTATTTTCTTCTACAAATGTTTTTACTTTTTCAATAATATGATGATCGTGTGTAGCAATAGCTGTATAACTTCCGCTTAATAAATGGAGTCGAATGATATTCATATAGTTTTCATCGATTTGTTGTTTCTCTTGAAACGCCACTTCTGGCGGCTCTTTATATGCCCCTTTCACTAAACGAAGTGATACCCCTTTTAAATCTTTCACATCTTGTTCAGCGCGATATAAATATGCTTGAATGACGGTTCCAACGTTGTCGTATGTGCGACGCAGTTCTTGTAATAAATCAAGCGTCGCTTGACAGTGCCCCGAATCTTCCATATCGATGCGCACAAAATTGTTGTATCGTTTTGCTGTTTCGACGATTTGACGCATATTGTTTAAGCAAAAATCAAAGTCAATGTCGAGACCAAGTTGTGTCAATTTGACGGATAAATTACTGTGAACTCCTGCACGATGAATCGCTTCTAACGTACGAATGTTATATTGTGTTGCTTCAATTGCCTCTTCACGACTAGAGACAAATTCTCCTAAATGATCGAGCGTACAGACGAGTCCTTTTTCATTCAGTTCACGCACCTTTTTGATAGCGCTTTCAATCGTTTCCCCTGCAACAACTTGGGAAGCTCCAAAGCGGAGCCCCCATTTTTTCGCAGCTTGATTTAGCACTTTACTTTGCGAAGCGTATAAAAAGATGTTTTTCGATAGTTGTGCGAGCATTGTATTCACCTCTTTCAAACTTAAAACATTTCACTTACTGTTTTTGCTTGCATATGAAGCAATAAATAGTCTGGACCACCTGCTTTCGAGTCTGTTCCTGACATGTTAAAACCACCAAACGGATGATAACCGACAATCGCTCCTGTACAACCGCGGTTGAAGTATAAGTTACCAACGTGAAACTCTTCTCGCGCTTTTTCTAAATGCGCACGATTGTTTGAAATGACCGCCCCTGTTAATCCGTAATCTGTATTGTTCGCCACTTCAAGCGCTTCATCAAACGTACGCACTTTTGTAAATGCAACAACTGGCCCGAAAATTTCTTCTTGCATGATGCGTGCAGTTGGGGCGACATCCGCAAAAACCGTTGGTTGAATAAAAAATCCTTGCGAGTCGTCTCCTGTTCCACCTGTCATGAGCTTTCCTTCTCGTTTGCCAATGTCGATATAGCCCATAATTTTATTATACGAGGCTTGATCAATGACCGGGCCCATAAATGTGCTTTGTTCTTCTGGATTGCCAACTTTTAATTGTTTTGTTAATTCGACAACACGCGCAAGCACTTTGTCATATACATCTTCGAGCACGATCGCACGTGAGCATGCGGAACATTTTTGTCCCGAGAAACCGAATGCCGAAGCAACGATGGACTGTGCTGCTAATTCAAGATCAGCTTCGTTATCGACAATGATTGCATCTTTTCCACCCATTTCTGCAATGACACGTTTCAACCATTTTTGACCTGGCTGAACGATCGCGGCACGCTCATAAATGCGACAGCCAACAGCACGCGATCCTGTAAACGAAATGAAACGCGTTTGCGAATGTTCAACGATATATTCACCTACTTCCGCTTCTCCGCCCGGCAAGTAGTTTAATACACCTTTCGGAAGACCAGCTTCTTCCATCAGTTCAACAAATTTTGCAGCAACAATTGGCGCGCGATCAGATGGACGTAAAATAACTGTATTTCCCGTCACAATGGCAGCCACCGTCGTTCCAGCCATAATGGCAAGCGGAAAGTTAAATGGCGAAATAATTAAGCCAACACCAAGCGGTACGTAAAAAAATCGGTTTGCTTCTCCCGAACGGCTCAACACCGGTACACCTTCTGCAAGAGAGATCATTTGTCTCGCGTAATATTCTAAAAAGTCAATGGCTTCTGCGGTATCGGCATCCGCTTCTTTCCATGGTTTCCCGACTTCTTTTACTAGCCATGCTGAAAACTCGTGTTTCCTTCTTCTTAGTATAGCTGCAGCGCGCAATAACACATCGGCACGCGCCTGTGGTGACACGCGCTTCCATGTTTCAAACGCAGAGAGTGCCGCGTTCATCGCTTCATCAGCAAGCGCTTTCGTCGCTTTCGATACAACACCAACGACTTGTTGTTTATTCGCAGGATTGATCGACACGACTTTTTCTTCAGTAACGACCCGCTCTCCTCCGATGATAAGTGGATACTCTTGTCCGAGTTGTGATTCGACATAACTAAGCGCTTCACGAAACGCCTTCGATTCTTGTTCAAGCGCAAAATTTGTAAATGGCTCATGTTTGTATGGTACAGTCACATGCATCGATCCTTTCACGAATTTGTCACATATTCTACGATTCATTATAATTTATACTTTCTGAAAATTGTTTGTCGTCTGTACATAATCATTTCTATTTATTTTTGTTGTTTATCCACAGTACCTTCCTTATATTTGTATAAAAGGAGATCAATATACAACATCATTCGTTGTTCAAAATCATGAAGAGGGAGGCTTGTAATCGTCTGCATGCGTTTCAGCCGATAGTGTAACGTATTCGGGTGAATATATAAACTTTCGGCTGTTTGTTTTATGTTACAGTCGTGTTGAATATATGCCCGAAGCGTATGCAAAAAATCAGTTCCATGCTGTTCGTCATGCTTTTTTAGCTTTAACAGCGCTTCGTTTTTATATCGACGTTGTTTATATTGTTCGTATATGAATGGAATGATGCGATAAATGCCTAAATCGTTGTAAACATGTGGCAAAGGTTCATCGATATGTCTTTTTAAATGAATGACTTCCATCGCTTCTTTGTAGCTGTCACGCAGCCGCTTCAACTCGCTATACTCATTGCCAATGCCGACAATGACGTCACGATCTATATGATAACGGAAGTCTTGCTGCAATTTTGTAACCATCATTTTTGCTATATCTATCGGACGTTGTGTCGCCGTCCCTCCGACAATGAGCAAAAACGGATGGTGGCGATCGATAAAAAATATCGGGGCATGTGTCGTTTTTGTTATAAATGTCATGTATTGGCGGATATCATCTTTTTTTGCATCGTGTCCGACAAAAAAAGCTGCAACAGTAAATAATGAAGGAAATGTCACACCGAGTAGCTGTGCTTCCATTTGCACATCCCGCTCACTCACGTCACGATATTGAATAAAACGAAGAAAAAGGTCATTTATTTCTTCTTGACGTTTATAACGCTTTCCTATTTGCTCATGTAGCATTTGCGCCGCTTCCTTTGCTACATCTTCCATTCGTTTTCGCTGCGCTTCTGTCAAATCGTGAAACGCTGCTTGCACCCAAAGGTAGCCATACACTTTTCCCGCATGTTTTAAACAAACGACCGCGCGAGCCCCAAGATCAATATCGGGGAGTGGAGGAATGCTCACCACTCCGTCTGCTTGTTCAATTTTTTGTATCCATCCATGTTCATGTAAATAATGAAACACGTGGGCAGATGCCCGTTTACTTAAAATCGTGCGCATCCGCACTTCATCCGTTTCATCGTGATGGCCGCTATATGCAAGCAATTCAAAATCACGTGATTCAATCGTTACAGGACGTTGCAACTCGAGAAATAATTGATCGACTAATTTGTGCAATGCCATCCCCTCCTTAGCTTTTATTATGCGTGATCGAAGGAATAAAAAAAAGACTTCGAGTCCGTCCCGAAGTCTTTTCCAAAATTAACGTTTTCCTTTTTCATACGGAGTACCGAGCGCTTTTGGTGCATCTGCACGCCCGATAAATCCGGTCAGTGCTAAAATCGTTAAAGCATACGGTAAAATGAGCAAGTAAACGGTTGGAACGTTTTTTAAAAACGGAATGGCCTGCCCAACGATACTTAAGCTTTGGGCAAATCCGAAGAAAAGGGCCGCTCCCATCGCACCAAGCGGATGCCATTTTCCGAAAATCATCGCAGCAAGCGCCATAAATCCTTGCCCGGAAATTGTCGCGTGGCTAAAGTCGCGCGAGATGATTGTCGCATAAATTGAACCGCCAATTCCTGCAAGGGCACCGCTTAACATGACTGCGATGTAACGCATCTTTGCCACGTTAATTCCCATCGTATCTGCCGCCATCGGATGTTCCCCAACCGCGCGAAGACGAAGCCCAAACGGTGTTTTATAAATGACGTACCATACAACAAAGGCGAGTACAATTGCTAAATAGGATGGCACATATCCGTTTGAGAAAAAAATCGGACCGATAACTGGAATTTTGCTTAAAATCGGAATGTCAATTTTATCAAATCCAACTTGCACTTGATCCGTTTGTCCTTTTCCGTACCACATTTTCACAAGAAACAATGATAAACCTAACGCTAAAAAGTTGATGGCTACTCCGCTGACTACTTGATCCGCGCGAAGTGAAATAGCTGCGACCGCATGCATAAGCGAGAAAATCGAAGCAACAACCATCGCCACTAGCATCGCAAGCCATGGTGTGAATTGTCCAAATTGATCGGCAAACGTTAAGTTGAACACGACACCGGTAAATGCCCCGATGACCATCAATCCTTCTAATCCGATATTTACAACGCCGGAACGCTCACTAAATACGCCACCGAGCGCTGTAAAAATAAGTGGTGCCGCAAAGAAAATCGCGGAAGGAATAATAATTTCAAGGATGTGTAACATTTATTTTCCCTCCTTTTTGAAGCGCATAAGCACAAGGCGAATTAAGTAGCTTGATGCAACGAAGAAAATAATTAACGCAATGACGATGTCTACAAGTTCTGTCGGCACATCAGCTGCTGATGGCATTTCGAGCGCTCCAACTTTTAACGCTCCAAATAAAATAGCTGCTAAAATAATGCCAAACGCATTGTTTCCACCGAGAAGGGCGACGGCAATTCCATCAAATCCGACTCCGGTGAATCCAGCTTTAACGGAGACGTTTTCAAAAGTTCCTAACCCTTCCATCGCTCCAGCAATACCAGCAAATGCCCCAGAAATAACCATCGATAATATAATATTGCGATTAACGTTCATACCTGCATAATGTGATGCATGTTGGTTAAAACCGACGGCACGAAGTTCATATCCTGTTGTCGTTTTCTCAAGTAAAAACCACATGACAACAGCTGCAATTAACGAAATAATAATGCCGTAATGAAGGGTAGAGTAATCAGTTAATGACTGTAAAAATTCCGAACGTAACGATGCAGTCGGATGAATTTTTTCCGACTTAAATCCTTGATCAGATAAAACAGAGCGAATGATCGCATTCGACACATATAAAGCAATATAGTTCATCATAATCGTGACGATTACCTCATGAACACGAAAACGCGCTTTTAAAAATCCCGGAATGAATCCCCAAAGTGCCCCAGCGAATGCAGCAGCAACAATAGCAAGTGGCAGATGGATTACTTTCGGGAGCTCAAACGCAACGCCCACCCAAACAGCAGCGAGCCAACCGACGATCAGTTGTCCTTCTACCCCGATGTTAAATAGCCCTGTGCGAAAAGCGAACGCAACCGCTAACCCCGCTAAAATATATGGTGTCACTTGACGAATCGTTTCCCCAATGTAATATCGATCCCCAAAAGCACCGTACAATAAAGCGGAATAGCCAGCAATTGGGTCATATCCGCTGACGATCATCACGATGGCGCCAGCAATAATTCCGAGAATAACCGCAAAAACAGGGACGAGAATATTTGTTAAACGATTTTCACTCATGATGATACACCTGCTTCCTTCCGTTTGCTTCCTGCCATCAACAAACCAAGCTCTTGTTCTGTCGTTTCTTTCGGGTCGACAATGGCGACAATTTTCCCTTCATAAATGACAGCAATACGATCACTAACGTTCATAATTTCATCTAATTCAAACGAAACAAGCAATACTGCTTTTCCTTTATCTCGTTGTTCGATCAGACGTTTGTGAATAAACTCAATCGCTCCGACGTCGAGTCCACGCGTTGGTTGCGCGGCAATAAGTAAATCCGGATCGCGATCCACTTCACGTCCGATAATCGCTTTTTGTTGGTTTCCTCCTGATAAAGCCCGCGCTTTCGTATATTCATCTGGCGTACGAACGTCAAACTCTTGAATAAGTTGGCGCGCTTTATCGTAAATCGCTTTAAAATTCAAAATACCACGTTTTGAGTATGGTTCTTTATAATACGTTTGAAGCACCATGTTTTCCCCGATTGGAAAATCGAGCACAAGACCATGTTTATGACGGTCTTGCGGAATGTGTCCGACACCTGTTTCTGTAATTTGTCTTGGCGTTAAATTGCGAATTTCTTTACCATTTAGACGAATGGAGCCGGATTCAGATTTAATTAAGCCCGTGATCGCTTCAATAAGCTCTGTTTGTCCGTTACCGTCTACCCCAGCAATCCCGACAATTTCCCCTGCATGTACCGTTAAATTTAAATGATCAACCGCAGTAATTCCACGTGAGTCTTTGACAACTAAATTTTCAATTTCAAGGACAGGTTTGCCAACTTTCGGCGGTTGTTTTTCCGTTTTGAAATGCACCTCACGTCCAACCATTAACGAAGCAAGTTCGTTCGGGTTTGTTTCCGATACATTTAACGTACCGATGCCTTTTCCACGTCGAATAACTGTGACACGATCGCACACTTCCATAATTTCTTTTAATTTGTGCGTGATTAAAATGATGGATTTTCCTTCCCGTACAAGCGCTTTCATAATTTGGATGAGCTCTTGAATTTCTTGCGGCGTTAAGACCGCTGTTGGTTCGTCAAAAATTAAAATATCTGCTCCGCGATATAACGTTTTTAAAATTTCTACCCGTTGTTGCATACCGACAGAAATGTCAGCGATTTTCGCTTTTGGATCAACAGCTAAACCGTATCGTTCAGAAAGCTCACGCACCTCTTGCTCTGCTTTTTCAATATCGATTTGTCCACCTTTTGTCGGCTCGCTTCCTAAAATAATGTTTTCAGTAACTGTAAACGTATCAACAAGCATAAAGTGTTGGTGCACCATTCCGATTCCTAAGTCGTTAGCGACGTTCGGATTGGCGATATTTACTTTTTTTCCTTTGACGCGAATTTCCCCGCCATCTGGTTGGTATAAACCGAATAACACGTTCATTAGCGTCGATTTTCCTGCACCGTTTTCACCTAATAGCGCATGAATTTCCCCTTTTTTCAATTGCAACGTAATGTTATCATTGGCCACAAAATTCCCAAAAACTTTGCGGATATTTAGCATCTCAATTACGTATTCCAAACGTGATCCACTCCTTATGTGAGCTTGTTAAAATCACTAAATGAAAAGCTGCAACATGTTGCAACTTTTCATTTAGTGGTTCTCCGAAGAAACGTACTCTTCGGAGAACACAGTCATTTGATTACTGCAACTCTGCGCGAGTTGTAGGCACTTTCACTTCACCATTAATAATTTTTTGTTTCCACTCATCAACTTTTTTCAACACATCTTCAGGAACGTTATTTTTCGTTGTCGGAGCAATACCTACACCATCTTCTTTTAAGCCGTATTCAACTGCTTGACCGCCTGGGAAGTTGCCATTTTTCGTTTTTGTCGCTAAGTCATATACAGCAACGTCAACACGTTTTACCATCGATGTTAATGTTACGCTTTTATCTGTTCCTGGCACTTTTCCTTCTTCATATTGGTCACGGTCAACACCGATCACCCAAATTTCTTTGTTTGGATCTTGTTTTTTCAAGTCGATTGCTTCTGAGAACACACCGTTTCCTGTTGCACCAGCTGCATGGTAAATGATATCAATACCAGAAGCGTACATGCTTGAAGCAATAGCTTTTCCTTTATCCGCTTTGTCGAATGCACCTGCATATTGCACTTCAACTTTGGCATTTGGATTTACTGCTTTTACTCCTGCAATAAAACCGCTTTCGAATTTTTCAATTAACGGAATTTCCATACCGCCAACGAAACCGATTTTATTTGTTTTTGTCATTAAACCAGCGACAACGCCGACAAGGAACGAACCTTCATGCTCTTTGAATGTGATGCTAGCAACGTTCGGTTTTTCAACGACGCTATCAACGATCGCAAATTTGTTATCTGGCTTTTGTTCTGCGATTTCTGTAATGGCATCCGTCATTAAAAACCCAATACCATAAATGAGATCAAAGTCGTTACGTACAAGTTTGTTTAAGTTTGTTGCATAATCGGCATCACTTTGTGACTGTAAGTAGTCATAGCCGCCTTTTCCTTTTTTCAATCCGTTTTCTTCACCGAATTTTTGTAACCCTTCCCATGCAGATTGGTTGAACGACTTATCGTCAATTCCACCAACGTCTGTAACCATTGCTACGCTAAATTCAGACGCTTTTCCTTCTTCTTTTTTCGGCTCTTCTTTTGCTTGTCCGCAACCGCCAAGAAGCATGCCGGCAGTTAATAATAAAGACATTGACAATCCAAAACGCTTTTTCTTCATCAATCATTACCCCCTCAATTTAAAAATATGGATAAGTAAAAAATTTGAAATGTGAACGAACCTTCTCCCTCCAATGTCACCTCCTTAACAGGATAAGCGCTTGTATAAGAAGCTACACGCGTTTTCGCAACACGTGGAAGCTAAACTTATCTGATTTAAAGTAGTCAATTGAGTACAAAATCGGCTCGTCATTTTCATCAAAATGCATTTGCTTTAAAACTAAAAGCGCTGTTTCTGGCTCACATTGCAAAATAGGCGACACCTTGTCATGGTAGCCGAGCGGCTCAATGTGGGTAACCGCATAGGCGATGTATCGATTCGCTTCATTATGTAATATTTCTAATAATGACTCATTTTCATAAGCAATTCCTTTAGGTAAATATTTACAAGGAACTTTATCGATACAATAAACGACCGGTTCATTATTTGCAGTTCGCACCCGCTCAACAACAAGTAAATCTTCCTCTTTATCACATTGAAAGCGCTTTATATCATCTTCAGTCGGCTTCTGTATGGAAGAAGATAAAAAAATCGTCCCCGGTTTTCGACCGGCTTGACGGATCATCTCCGTCACGCTACTTAGCTGCTCAATACCCGACGTAAACATCGGTCGGGAACTCACGAACGTCCCGACACCGTGGCGGCGGATGATGACGTTTTCTTCCTCTAATACCCGCAATGCTTCCCGCAACGTCGCCCGGCTAACCCCTAATTGTTTGGCTAATTCAAATTCAGAAGGAAGTTTTTCTTTTTCCTTGTATACCCCTTGCTCAATATCTTTCTTAATCCGATCAATCACTTGTAAATATAAGTGTCGATGATCCGATTTGACTGACATTCACCATCCCCCACCTTAGATATCAGACATCTGATGTTAGACAAATTTCTTACTAATAATATAACATTTTTTCATTCATAAATAAATAGTGAATAAAAAAATTGTCGAAAAAAGTCGTAAGAAATCATATGTAAGCGATTGTAATAATATATCATTATTATGTCCCATTTATACAAAAAAAGAGGCTTATTTTTAGCCTCTTTTATGACGTTTTTGCTTCATCATTGGACGATACGAGCACGGCGCGCGGTTTACTTCCTTCATAAGGCCCAACGATGCCACGCGCTTCCATCGCATCAATTAGTCGTGCAGCTCGGTTGTAACCGATGCGAAAACGACGCTGTAACATCGAAACAGATGCACTTTGCATGTCGATGACGAGTTGAACCGCTTCTTCAAACAGCTCATCATCAAACGCTTCTTGTGGCTCATCATCTTGTGCGATCATCGTTTCTTCGTATTGCGCTTGTTGTTGTGAAATCACATATTGTACAACTGCCTCCACTTCTTGATCAGACACAAATGCCCCTTGAATACGAACAGGTTTAGACGCACCGACAGGCAAAAAGAGCATATCACCACGTCCAAGCAATTTTTCAGCTCCACCCATATCTAAAATCGTCCGTGAGTCCGTCTGTGATGATACACTAAACGCAATGCGGGATGGAATATTTGCCTTAATTACCCCAGTAATGACATCAACAGATGGACGTTGCGTTGCGATAATTAAATGAATGCCCGCCGCCCGCGCCATTTGGGCAAGACGTGTAATCGAATCTTCAACATCGCTTGAAGCAACCATCATTAAATCTGCTAACTCATCTACAATGACGACAATGTACGGTAAAAGAGGTTGTTTCACTTCCGCTGTTTCATTATGCCGCTCAATATATTCATTATATCCTTCAATATTACGCGTCCCTGTATGCGAAAATAGCTCGTATCGTCGCTCCATTTCGCTCACTACTTTTTTTAATGCTTGGGACGCTTTTTTCGGATCGGTAACGACAGGAGAAAGCAAATGTGGAATGCCGTTGTACACGCTTAACTCAACCATTTTCGGATCGATCATCATCATCTTTACTTCATGTGGTTTCGTGCGCATCAATAAACTAACGATAATGGCGTTAATACATACGCTTTTCCCGCTTCCTGTCGCACCCGCAACAAGTAAGTGCGGCATTTTATTTAATTCAGCAAGCACCGCTTGTCCCGATATGTCACGCCCAAGTCCAATTAACAGTTTTGCTTCAGGTTTATCTGCTTCTTTCGCTTCTAACACTTCGCGTAGAGATACCATCGCAATTTCTTCATTCGGTACTTCAATGCCAATTGCTGATTTTCCCGGAATCGGTGCCTCGATGCGAATGTCCTTCGCCGCTAACGCAAGCGCTAAATCATCACTTAAGCTTACAATTTTACTTACTTTCACACCGACGTCTGGATATACTTCATATCTCGTTACAGCTGGACCAATATGCACTTTCGTTACTTTTGCCTTTACCCCGAAACTTTGAAACGTTTTTTCAAGCTTGCGAGCATTTTCATAAATATTTTCTTTTTCCCGCGATTGATCGACCGCTTTTGGTGGGAAAAGTAAATCAATTGGCGGCAATGCATAATCCGCCGCATGATTTTGCGTAAATGATATCGGCTTTTCTTCTTCAACAGCTTCATTAAAATTAGAAATAACAGGTCCTTCAACAACAATTTCTTCTATTTCATTTTCTTCTTTTTCCTCGAGCGCTGTCACCACTTCAATATGAGTTGGCTGTTGTTTTTCTTTTTTCGGACGGCTTAAAAATGAACGAGCGTCCGCAATTACCGCTTTCGTTTGCGCTCGAATAAACGAAAGGAACCATTCAATTCCTTTGCCGGCTGTATCACGTAACGTTTTTCCTGTAAGAAGTAATACACCAATGATCATCAATAATGAGGCAATCCATTTTGTTCCTAATTGATCAAATAAATAATAACTGATCGTATACAGCAAGGCGCCAAGCATCCCACCACCTAAATCCGAAAAAGAACTATTTTCTCCATGCACATCTGCCCAAAATAGTTCCCATGTCGTTCGAATAATGCTTGGATTTGCTAATTTCCCATTTCTTGATAAAATATGAAATAACGCTTCGTGACTAAACAACAATAAGGAAAGAACAATCAAGTACAGCCCAACGAGCACGCGTTGAAAAAATGGAGGCCATGATCGCTTCCAAATGACATATAGCGATGTCACAAGCGCCCCTAATAGCGCAACAATATACCATTCACCCATGAAGAAACGAGTAGTAAAAACAAGTGAACGGCCGACCGCTCCGACGTTTGCCATCGCAATGACCGTACATGCTAACATCGTTAAACCGATTAGTTCAAAACGTAACGTTTTTTTCCATTGTTCTTGTTTGTTTGTGCGACGCTTATTTTTCTTTCCCATTTCGCCCACTCCAACATATAAGATGAAAAAGCAGCCAACAGAGAAGCGTGGCTGCTTGTTCTTATTATACCATAAATTGTAGTGATGTCGCATAAAGTTTTGTGCCCGGTTCATACGTTAAATAATGTTGTGGATCGCTACTTAATACACGCACAATTTCATACTCGTTCATTTCTGTTTGTTGCACAAGTAACGTCACTCCGTTATATTGAACGGTGCGTTGCTTTTTATACTCCGCCTCGTTCGTTTGAAAAACGATAAACTCTGGAACGATCGTATGTAAAATCATTGTAACATCGCTCCTTGCTGATGTGAATGGTCAATGAGTTCGCGCAATTTGTGCATCGCTTGTGACAGTCCCCCGACTTCATCAATTAAACCGTACTTCACAGCATCTGTTCCCACCACATTCGTTCCGATATCGCGCGTTAAATTGCCTTTCGAAAACATAAGTTCTTTAAATTTTTCTTCACTAATGTTTGAATGTTTAACAACAAAATTGACGACGCGCTCTTGCATTTTATCTAAGTACTCAAACGTTTGTGGCACACCAATAACAAGACCTGTGAGGCGAATCGGGTGAAT
The DNA here is from genome assembly GCF_022030075.1 of Anoxybacillus sp. LAT27. Taxonomy (NCBI): domain Bacteria; kingdom Bacillati; phylum Bacillota; class Bacilli; order Caryophanales; family Anoxybacillaceae; genus Anoxybacillus; species Anoxybacillus sp. LAT27. Next base: position 23,843 of record NZ_JAIWYK010000068.1, on the reverse strand, counting down.
CGTCATCGTTGCCGTTTCTGCGATAAACGAATAGTCGCACGACACCGCAATCGGCACACCGATCGAATGGCCTCCGCCGAGCACAATCGAAACAGTTGGTTTGGACATCGAGGCTAACATTTCTGCAATGGCTAACCCTGCTTCCACATCACCGCCTACTGTATTTAATACGACGAGCAAACCTTCAATATTCGGATTTTGCTCAATCGCTACAATTTGTGGAATAAGATGTTCATATTTCGTCGTTTTGTTTTGTGGCGGTAATTGAATATGCCCTTCAATTTGTCCAACAATCGTTAAACAATGGATCGTTGAATCTGAAGGAAGTTGTGGAATATTCGTTTGACCGAGCTGTACAATATTTTCGGCTGGAGAAGGCTTCGTTTCCTCTTGAGATATATCCCGTTCTTCCATAACAATCCCCTTTCCATTACATGATGTCGTTAGTATGCGTGAACATCGACATGTTCATACAAAAAACACCTGCGCGTCGCAGGTGTTTTCTTGACTTTGAGCATGTTGTTTTATACTTCCATAATAATCGGTAAAATCATCGGTTTCCGTTTTGTCTTTTCAAATAAATATTGGCTAAGTGCATCACGAATGTTTGTTTTTAGTGAAGACCATTCAATGACGTAATCTTCCATACTTTTTTCCACAATCTCTTTCACAATTTTTATCGATTCTTCGAAAAGTGTTTCGGATTCACGCACATATACAAATCCGCGTGAAATCATTTCTGGCCCAGCAACGACGCGCTTCTCTTGTTTACTTAACGTCACAACAACGATCATAATTCCATCTTGTGACAGTAAGCGACGATCACGCAACACAATATTTCCTACGTCTCCAATGCCTAACCCATCAATTAAAATTTGACCGCTCGGCACTTTTCCACCAAAACGCGCGTGACCGTTACGGAACTCGATCACTTCTCCTTTTTCAATCAAAAAGATCGCATCTTGACGAATACCTACAGCTTGGGCGATTTTTCCGTGCGCCTTTTGCATACGAAACTCTCCGTGTACCGGGATAAAATATTTTGGTTTCATAAAATTTAACATAAGCTTTAATTCTTCCTGATACCCGTGCCCAGACACATGGACTTGACGTTGTCCGTACACGACATTCGCTCCTGCACGATATAGAGCATCAATTGTGCGAGCAATAAATAACTCATGCCCTGGCATCGGAGAAGAAGCGACAATAACTGTGTCTCCTTCTTTAATATTGATGTATTTGTGTGCCTGTTTCGCCATGCGTGCTAACGCCGCCATCGGTTCTCCTTGATTGCCTGTCGTTAAAATGACTAAATCACGATCGTGGCAACGATCCACTTCACTCATCGGAATGATCATGTTTTCATCTAATTTCAAGTACCCGAGGCGCACCGCGATATCGATGACTTTATGCATATGACGGCTCATAATGACAACTTTCCGTCGATGATCACGAGCAGCGTTTAGCACTTGTTGAATGCGTGTAATGTTCGAGGCAAAGCAAGCGACAATCACACGCCCATCGGCATTGTAAATAACATCGGAAATTTCTTGACCAACAATCGCTTCAGAACCAGTATATCCCGGTTTTTCTGCGTTTGTACTATCGGATAGTAAACAAAGCACTCCTTGCGCTCCGATTTTCGCCATTTTACCAAAATCGGTGCGACATATGCCAACAGGTGTTTGATCAAATTTAAAATCACTCGTATATACAATGGCGCCTTGCGACGTTTGAATGCTTACACCAAGGCAATCCGGGATGCTATGGTTCGTTTGGAAAAACGACACGATCGCTTTTTCAAATACAATTTCGCTGTCAGCATGTATTTCGATGCGCTTCGCTTTCGATGTAATCCCTTGTTCTTTCAATTTTTCTTCCATGAGCGCAAGCGTCAATTTTGCCCCGTACACAGGTACAGTAATTTTCCGCAACACGTATGCAATTGCGCCAATATGATCGTCATGACCGTGTGTTAAAAAAATGCCACGAATACGTTCTTGTTGTTCCACTAAATACGAAATATCAGGAATAACCATATCAATGCCGAACATCTCGTCCTCTGGAAACATAAGTCCTGCATCAAGGACAAAAATATCTTCGTCCACCTCGACGACATACATGTTTTTGCCTACCTCTCCCACGCCGCCGAGAGCAAACACACGAATTTTCTCTGCTTGTTTCATCTTAAATCCTCCTACAGTCAACCAAACTTACCCGCTCAAAGTCACTTACATCCATTATAACTGATTCAACAATAAAAAAGAAAGGGATGAATTCCCTTTCTTTTAACGTTGTAGCACGTGCATGAGTTGCAAACGTTCTTGTTCCGTCAACGGTACAAGTGGTAGTCGAACAGAACCAACATCTAATCCCTTCAACTGTAAAGCCGTTTTTACTGGCACTGGGCTTGGAGCAGCAAATAGCGCTTTCATGATCGGCAATAGTTGTTGGTGTATCGTTGCCGCTTTTTTATTGTCTCCGCTCATGAAAGCTTCTATCATTTCTTTCATTTCGTTGCCGATAATATGCGAGGCAACGGAAACGACACCTTTTCCACCAATAGCTAATACAGGAAGTGTCAATCCGTCATCTCCGCTATATAGCATAAAATCATCGCGCGTTTTTGCTATAATTTCCGTCATCGCATCTAAATTTCCGCTTGCATCTTTGACAGCTACAATGTTTGGAATTTCGGAGAGGCGAACGATTGTTTCAACGGAAATATTGACGACAGCTCGCCCTGGAATGTTGTACACCATGACAGGCAACGACGTGCTTTCAGCAATCGCTTTATAATGTTGGTAAATTCCTTCTTGGTTCGGTTTGTTGTAATACGGTGCGACGATCATCACCGCATCGACACCGATTTGTTCTGCCTTTTTCGTTAGTTCAATCGATGCACGCGTATTGTTGCTTCCTGTTCCAGCAATAACAGGGACACGTCCATCAACAACGTCGACAACGTGACGGAAAAGCGCCAACTTTTCTTCTGTCGTTAACGTTGGAGATTCTCCAGTTGTTCCAGCAACAACGAGTGAATCTGTACCGTTTTCAATTAAATAGTTCACTAATTGCGTTGTTTTCGCAAAATCGATGTTCCCTTTATTGTCAAATGGGGTGACCATCGCTGTGGCAATTTGACCAAATTGAACCACAATGTTTCACTCCTAACTAAAATCATATTGTTTTTGTTCCGCAAGTTGAAATGCATCATGCAATGCATTTACCGCTTCTTTTAAATGCTCCTCTTTCACAAGTACCCAAATGGTTGTATGGCTATCAGCCGACTGCAAAATTTGAATGCCTCGTTCAGATAGTGCTGTCACAATTTTCGCTGTTACCCCCGGAACGCCAGCAATACCCGCTCCGACAGTCGATACTTTCGCGCAACCGCGCGTGACGGTTGGCTCATAGCCAAGCTTTTGCAACGTCGTAATCGCTCGATCTGCCACGTCGCTCGATACGGTATATACGACCCCGTTCGGTGATATGTTAATGAAGTCAACGCTAATTCCTTCATTCGCCATCGCTTTAAATACTTCTGCTTGTAAATCGTAATGTCCCTCTTTTGCTGGCACTTTAATTTGCGTAATGTTTGAAACGTGGGCAATTCCTGTCACTAATCGTTCTTTTACATCGCTTCCTTTTTTTCCAATCGATGTAACGAGCGTTCCCGGTGAATCAGAATACGTCGAGCGAATGCGCAGAGGCACTTTCGCTTGCATCGCGATTTCGACCGCACGCGGATGGATGACTTTTGCCCCTTGATATGCCATATTGCAAATTTCTGTATATGTTACAACATCAAGCGGTCGCGCATTTTCTACGATGCGTGGATCCGCCGTCATTACACCTTCGACGTCAGTGAAAATGTCAATCCATTCTGCACCGAGTGCAGCCCCAAGCGCAGCAGCTGACGTGTCGCTTCCGCCGCGCCCGATCGTTGTCACATCTCCGTTTTCAGCCGCACCTTGAAAGCCTGCGACAACGACAACATCATGCTCTTTTAGGGTACGCAACAACCGTTCGCACCGCATATCGATAATTTTCGCGTTCGTATGATCATTGTTCGTGCGAAAGCCTGCTTGTGCTCCGGTAAAGGCTGTCGCTTTGATACCATGTTTATTTAACATGTTTGTAAAAACGACGCTTGAAATAATTTCCCCGCACGCCATCAACAAATCTTTTTCACGGTTTGTTACATGTGCATTGGCTCCGTCAATAAGGCTAAGGAGCGTATCCGTTGCATACGGATCCCCTTTTCGCCCCATCGCTGAAACGACAACAATAACTTTATATCCGTCTTCTAACGCTTTTTCAATATGTTTGCGCGCTAAATTTCGACCGTGTTCATCACGAACGGACGTACCGCCAAACTTTTGAACGATAATTTTCAACGTCAACACCTCGATGCCGATTTTACGCTTTCACAAGCCCTAATTTTAAAAGACTTTCAGCAATTTGAACAGAGTTCCATGCCGCTCCCTTTAACAAGTTATCAGAAACGATCCATAAATGGAATCCTGTGTCGCGATGTAAATCTTTGCGAATGCGACCAACGAATACGTCATTTTGTCCTGTTGCATATAGCGGCATCGGATAAAGCTGCTCGCTTGGATCGTCTTGTAAGACGACGCCCGGTGCCTCTTTTAGGAGCGACTGGATTTGCGCGACCGTTACTCCCTCTTTTTCTACTTCAATGTAAACAGATTCCGAATGCCCTACCATCACCGGAATGCGCACGCATGTTGCCGCTACTTCCAATTCAGGCATATGCATAATTTTTTTCGTTTCGTTAATCATTTTCATTTCTTCAAATGTAAATCCATTGTCTTGAAACTTATCAATCTGTGGAATGGCGTTAAACGCAATCGGATAATGTTTGCGATCCGATTTTACCGGTAAAATTTCCGGCGTCACTTCTTCGCCGTTTAACATGTGCGCTGTTTGCGTTTTTAACTCTTCTACCGCTTGTGCTCCTGCGCCTGACACCGCTTGATATGTCGAGACGATGACGCGCTTTAATCCGAACGCTTGACGAATCGGTTCGAGCGCCACAACCATTTGGATCGTTGAGCAGTTTGGATTTGCGATAATTCCGTTATGCCAATGTAAATCTGCTTCGTTTACTTCAGGGACGACAAGCGGTACGTTTTCGTCCATGCGAAATGCACTCGTATTATCAACAACGACCGCTCCGCGTTTCACCGCCTCGGGAGCAAGTTGCTTTGATACAGATCCGCCTGCGCTAAATAGCGCGATATGCACACCTTCAAAACTTTCCGGTTTTGCTGCTTGCACTTCAATTTCTTCACCTTTAAACACGACTTTTTTTCCAGCTGAACGCTCCGATGAAAGTAAAGATAGTTTTGCAATTGGGAAATTTCTTTTTTCTAACGTTTGAATCATTTGTTGTCCGACAGCTCCTGTCGCACCAACGACGGCGACATGTAATCCTTTTTGCTCCATCTCTTCTTCTCCTTCCAACTCATAGGCAATTTTAATATCATTTATTTTAGCACATTCATTCGTAAAGGAGAGACGTTTTTTATAAATTTTCTTTCAACTGTTTATTTATGAGCGACGATATTCAACGATGACTGGTTGAATTTGCCGACCTTCGAGCGCCGCTTCTACCGTATCAAGCAGCAATGGCATATGAGCAACCATCGAATTCGGTTTTTTGAACGGATCATCTTGCCCAAATGGGATGAAGTAAATATTTTTTGCTGCCATTAATCGCATTAAATTGACACCGTTTAAACCGAGCGCATCGTTTGTCGAAATGCCAACAACAACGGGACGATGATTGCGCATCGTTGCTTTTGCAGCCATTAATACAGGCGAATCCGTCAGCGCGTTCGCTAATTTGCTCATCGAATTTCCGGTTAGTGGCGCAATAACCATGCAATCAAGCGGTAATTTCGGTCCTAACGGTTCCGCTTTTACAATTGTATCAATGACTTGATGACCTGTCATCTCTTCAAGCTTTTTCACCCATTCTTCTCCTTTGCCGAATCGGGTATTTGTCGATTGCACCGTATACGAAACGATCGGGATGACGTCTGCCCCTTTCGCAATTAATTTTTCAATTTCCGGCATTACCGCATCATATGTGCAATGAGAGCCTGTTAAACCAAAACCAATGCGCTTTCCTTGTACGTTCATTTTTTATTCTCCTTTCGTTTTTTCAAATCTGCAGAAAGAAGTTGCGCCAATACATTTGCGACAATTTGCCCCGCTGTTTTTGGCGCGACAATGCCGGGAAGTCCCGGGGCTAATAGCGCTTGAATGCCGCGCTTTTCCGCATATCGAAAATCCGTGCCACCAGGTTTTGATGCCAAGTCAACAATAAGCGTATGAGCAGGCATTTTCGCAATGACGCTTGCGGTTACAACAGGATATGGGATCGTATTAATACAAACGTCAATATCTTTCACGTGTTGTTCTAAATCGTTTAAATGAAATGGCTCTAACGCCATCTCTGCAATGCGCGCTAAATGTTCGGAGCGGCGGGCTCCCACTTTTACTTTTGCGCCTAAAGCTGCAAACGTTCGAGCGACCGTCATCCCTACACGTCCCAAACCTAAAACAGCAACGCGTGATCCATGAATCGTCACATCTGTATGTTGAATGACCATCATGACCGTTCCTTCTGCCGTTGGAATCGAGTTATAAATGGCGACATCGTCTCGCTCAAATAGTTGCACATGTTTTCGACCAACAGATTTGACGACGTGGTCTAAATAGTCATTTGTAATTCCTGAATAAACGGTGCAATGCGCCGGGGTTTGACGAAGCAATTCTTCAGTAAACGTCATTTTTTCGTTTGAAAATACCGTTTGAATTTCACCGTCCATGCTCGTTCCGTGAACAGGTAAAATAATGGCGTCTACTTCGTGAAAATCGACTTCGTGAATTTTCATTTTCGTTACTCCAGCAAAGCCATGGTCTAATTGATCGAAGCCAACGAGCGACAATTTTGCGTCAAGTTCCATCAATTTCCGAATGACTTCAAGCTGCCGAGCGTCCCCACCGATGATCGCAACGTGCATTCCTGTCAGCATGAGTTCATTCACCCTCTTATACATCTAGTTTTTTGCCCATCGTTACTTTCACATCTTATGATGTCAGTCATCAAACGGTGAGCGGAAAATGAAAAAAGACACCCCTTGAGGTGTCTAGTCATCGACATCAATTAAAATCATATCTGAGCCGATCTTTTTTACACGGCTCCATGGTACGCGTATATCTGTTCCATCTTTCCGAAAGCCAAACCATTTTGTTGTTGGAATTAAAAGTGCTTGAATTTGACCTGTTCGTTCATTAATTTCTAAATCAGTCTGTCCTAAAATACCGAGCCGCTCTGCTCGCTTCATATCAACAATTTCTTTTCCGCTTAATTCACTTAATCGCATATGATGCCCCCTTTCTTTATCATTGTAGAAAAAAGGGCAAAAAAAATGCCTGCAAGTTTATTGTTGCAGGCTTTTTGGCAATGTTCCTTCCGGGCTAATAAGCGCAACGGAGAAGTCGTCTGTAAAAATCGTTTGCGCCATGCGGTCAACGCTTTCTTTTGTTACGCGATCAATGCTTTCAATAATTTCGTCAAGCGAGCGGTGACGGCCGAGTAACAGTTCATTTTTTCCATTTCGACTCATACGACTGTTCGTACTTTCTAAACTTAACATTAAGTTCCCTTTCATTTGCTCTTTACTATTTTCTAACTCTTTTTCAGTAATGCCATCTTGTTTCAATTGTTCAATTGTTTGTTGAATCGTATCGAATAAAAGATCAAGTTGTTGGCTGCCTGTCCCACCATAAATTGTTACCATCCCTCCGTCGCGATATGCGGAATGGTATGAGAAAATGGAATAAGCTAATCCACGTTGTTCGCGTACTTCTTGGAAAAGACGACTGCTCATGCTTCCGCCTAAAATGTTGTTTAAAATAATTAAGCTATAAACATCTTCATGACCAATTGGTAACCCATTAAATCCAATGCATACGTGCGCTTGCTCTGTCTCTTTTTTGCGCGCGATTTTATTCGGGTAAAACGATGGTGCTACATACACGTCGTTCCCTTTTTGTCTCGTAAACGAACCGAAGTAAGCTTCTACTTGTTGAATAAACGACTCATCGACATTCCCTGCGATCGAAATGACGACCCGATCTGGCGTATACGTCTCGTACATGTATTGGCGCAACGTATCACCCGTGAACGCCGCCAACGTTTGTTCTGTTCCTAAGATCGGATAACCGAGCGGGTGGTTGCCGTAACTTGCCTTACTTAATAGATCATGAACGAGATCATCTGGCGTATCTTCATACATTTTAATTTCTTCGAATACAACATTTTTTTCTTTTTGTAATTCTTCGTCTACAAACGTCGAATGGAAGAACATATCGGCTAGTATGTCTAAAGCAAATGACGCATGTGTATCTAACACTTTGGCATAATAGCACGTGTACTCTTTTGACGTAAACGCATTGACTTGACCGCCAATGCGATCGAACGATTCCGCAATATCGCGCGCTGTGCGCGTTTTCGTTCCTTTAAAAAACATATGTTCAAGAAAGTGTGAAATGCCGTTGTTTTGTTCATTTTCATTGCGTGATCCGGTGCCGATCCAAATGCCGATCGCCACGGATCGAACCGTTGGAATGTGTTCGAGTACAACTCTTACCCCGTTTTGACACGTATATGTTTTAATCAAGTCCCTTCCTCCTACTTTTTACAATTCTTTCCTCATTTAATAATGTGGACACATCGTCGATAACATATTCTTGTTTTTGTAATGATTGAATTAACGGTTGTAACGCTTTTACTGTTGATACAGTTGGATGCATTAAAATCATCGCCCCGTTGTTCACTTTTGATGTTACTCGTTCCACTATAACAGAAGGCGATGGTTTTTGCCAATCAATTGTATCGACCGTCCATAAAATCGTGTACATCCCAAGCTCATGAGCGATGTATACGACATCATCTCGATAGCTGCCGCTTGGCGGAGCAAATAGACGAGGTTTTATTCCTGTTGCTGCCTCAATTGCATCATTTGTTTTGACAATTTGTTCCCGAATGGCTTGTTTACTCATCGTTTTCATATCGGGATGGTTGTATGAATGATTGCCAATTTCATGCCCGGCATCTGCAATCATTTTCGCTAGTTGTGGATTTTCTTTTACCCAACGCCCTTCTAAAAAAAACGTTGCACGTACGTTGTATTTTTCAAGAATATGTAACATACTTGGGATATGTTCGCTTCCCCATGCAACATTAATTAAAAAAGAGACCATCGGTTTGTCTGGATGTCCCCGATAAATAGGCGATGGGGGCAAATCAGATAAGTGAATAGACGGCGATACTTGTTTATATACAAGCTGTTGTTCAGAAAATGTCCCATTTTGCTTCATTTGCTTATATGATGCCTCAACATCTACGACTAGCCCATTATATCCAGGAATGGCTTTCCATACAGCATCTATTTTCGCATTTTGCGCAGGAATATTATACTGCTTTGCTCGCTCCGTAATTTGAATATATAGCGGATCGCTTTGTTTTGCCACCGTCACATGCCGTAACTCATGGATGTACGTTGTCGTCCATGGGTTTTGTACAATCATAGCCGCCATACATATGATCATCGTTAAGAAAAACGCTCGCCGCACGCTTCGTCCCTCCTTTTCTAATAAAGAGGGTATGTGTAAGAAGGACAAGGTAGAACGGGCATGAAAAAATTTTACACACAGCAAAGAAGCCAAGGGGATGCGAACCCAAGGCTCCAATTTTATTGCTCGGCTTCTTTTTGATCGCGTAATACGGCCTTGCGCGACAAGTTTACGCGACCTTGTTTATCAATTTCTGTTACTTTCACTAAAATTTCATCGCCGATGGAAACAACATCTTCTACCTTTCCGACGCGTTCCTCCGCTAATTCTGAAATGTGTACAAGACCATCTTTTCCACTAAACAATTCGACAAACGCTCCAAATTTTTCAATCCGTTTCACTTTGCCTAAATATACTTGTCCAACTTCCACTTCACGAACGATATCTTCAATGATCTTTTTCGCTTTTTTGTTCATTTCTTCATTTACTGATGAAATGAAGATCGTTCCATCTTGTTCGATATCAATTTTTACGCCTGTTTCTTCAATAATTTTGTTAATTTGCTTTCCGCTTGGACCGATCACATCACGAATTTTATCAGGATTAATTTGCATCGTTAAAATTTTCGGTGCATACGGCGATAGCTCTTTACGCGGTTCGCTAATCGTTTGCATCATATGTTTTAAAATTTCGAGACGACCTTTGCGCGCTTGTTGCAACGCTTCTTCTAAAATTTCACGAGACAATCCTTTAATTTTAATATCCATTTGCAAGGCGGTGACCCCTTTTTCTGTACCGGCCACTTTAAAGTCCATGTCACCAAGATGGTCTTCCATACCTTGAATATCTGTTAAAATCGTATAATGTTCACCGCTTTTCACAAGCCCCATCGCAATACCTGCAACAGGTGCTTTAATCGGCACTCCCGCATCCATCATGGCAAGCGTACTTGCACAAATGCTTGCTTGAGACGTGGAACCGTTTGATTCTAACACTTCAGACACGAGACGAATCGTATATGGGAACTCTTTTTCAGATGGGATGACTGGCTCAAGTGCACGCTCACCAAGCGCACCATGCCCGATTTCACGACGGCCTGGTCCACGCATCGCTCCTGTTTCTCCAACGGAGAATGGCGGGAAGTTGTAATGATGCATAAACCGCTTCGTTTCTTCAATGCCAAGTCCATCTAAAATTTGCACATCACCAAGTGCTCCGAGCGTACATACACTAAGTGCTTGCGTCTGCCCCCGCGTAAACAAACCAGATCCGTGCGTACGTGGCAAAAGTCCAATAGCTGATGAAAGCGGGCGAATTTCATCGACTTTTCGTCCATCCGGGCGCACTTTTTCTTCTGTAATTAAGCGACGCACTTCTTCTTTCACAAGTTTATGTAAAATTTCTTTTACTTGTTTAATCGTTTCTTCGTCCGCTTCTTGGTCTTCGTACGCAGCAACAACTTCCGCTTTTAATTGTTCAATCGCTGCCTCACGCGCCAATTTCTCAGGTACTTGAACAGCTCGTTTCACTTCCCCTTCCACGCGCGCACGAATCTCTGCTTCTAGCTGAGCGTCAAGTTCATAGAGGACAACTTCCATTTTCTCTTTGCCGACTTTTGCCGCGATATCTTCTTGAAAGGCGATAAGACGCTTAATTTCTTCATGGCCAAACATGATCGCTTCAAGCATAACTTCCTCTGGTACTTCATTGGCTCCTGCTTCGACCATGTTAATTGCGTCTTTTGTTCCTGCAACAATGAGATGCATATCACTTTGTTCCATTTGTGCGATAGACGGGTTGATGACAAACTGCCCATTTACGCGACCAACTGTCACTCCTGCAATCGGTCCTTCAAACGGAATATCGGAAATCGTTAACGCAAGGGAAGACCCAAACATGGCTGCCATTTCCGGTGAGCAGTCTTGATCAACGCTCATGACCATGCTGACAACTTGCACTTCGTTTCGAAATCCTTCCGCAAACAATGGACGGATCGGACGGTCAATGAGACGGCTCGCTAAAATCGCTTTTTCACTCGGACGCCCCTCGCGCTTAATAAATCCCCCTGGAATTTTACCGACAGCGTATAACCGTTCTTCATAGTTCACCGTTAACGGAAAAAAATCTACGCTTTTTGGTTCTTTCGATGCTGTCGCTGTGCTCAATACGACCGTATCGCCGTAACGCACTAATACAGCGCCGTTTGCTTGCTTGGCTAATTCGCCAATTTCAACAGTTAGCGGCCGACCTGCCCAGTCGATCGAAAACACATGTTTTTCTTGTTCCATATAAACCGAGTACCCCTCTCTATGTACAAGTGAAAAATCGTATTTGTTTTAGTATAATCAAATATCGGTGCAAATACTAATAAAAAGCGGGAATGCTCCCGCTTTTTACTTATCGGCGTAATCCGAGTTTGTTGATCAATTCACGATAACGGTTGATGTCTTTGTTGCGTAAGTACGTAAGTAAGTTACGACGACGACCAACCATTTTCAAAAGACCACGACGAGAATGATGGTCTTTACGATGAACGCGTAAATGATCGTTCAAGTTGTTAATTTGCTCTGTAAGGATAGCAACTTGTACTTCAGGAGAACCTGTGTCAGTTTCGTGAATTTTGAACTGGTTGATGATCTCGTTTTTACGCTCTTGTGTTAATGCCATCCTTGTTCACCTCCTCTTTTTTCAGCCCCAATTACCGAGCAAACGGCGGTGACTCGTATTGCCCAGCAATGGTTAACATACATTAAATAGAATACATGTTTTTCCGATAAAATGCAAGGGGGTTTTGAAAATATTCGCGTGCCGCTTGCGCATCGCGATGAATTTGTTCAATCAACTCTTGAACAGAAGAAAACGCTCGTTCATCACGCAATCGTTTATGCCATTGGATCGATACGCTCGCACCGTAAATGTCTGCTGAGAAATCGAATACATGCACTTCAATCGTTGGCTCTTTCGGCTGTTCCGTATGAAATGTCGGCTTATACCCAACGTTACATACTCCCGTCCACGTGTTACCGTCAATCGTGACCGTTACCGCATATACCCCGATACGCGGAATGATGTAATCATCGTCAAGCGCAACGTTCGCCGTTGGAAATCCGATTGTACGCCCGCGTTTATCCCCATGAACAACCTTGCCTGTTACTTCATATAATCGCCCAAGCAAATGCGGAAGTTGCTCAACGTCCCCTTCAGCTAAACACTGGCGAATATATGTCGAACTAATTTTCTCTTTGCCAAACGTCTGTTTTGGAATAACCGTTTGTGTAAATTGTTGACGGGAATGAAATGGCAATGTTTCCATCGTCCCTTTCCCTAAGCGACCGTACGTAAAGTCAAACCCTGCCACAACGTGTTTCACACCGAGTCCGATGATATATTCATCGACAAATTGTTGTGGCAACAAATGGGCAAATGCTGGTGTAAATTCAACGACGTATAAATAATCGATACCGAGTTTAGCTATTTGTTTTTCTTTTTCTTTTAATGGCGTAATAAAATGAACATGTTGCTTCGAGCGCCCTAGCACGACAGACGGATGCGGATGAAACGTCATAACCGCACTTTTATATTGATGATCGTCCGCAATTCGCTTCGCTGTCTGAATCACTTTTTGGTGCCCAAGATGAACACCGTCAAAATATCCGAGTGCCATGACAAGCGGACCATTGTTTTTTTCGTTTAACGGATGGGAAAGCCAAATCGTTTTCATTGTTTTCACCTACAATACTTTTAAAGGTTTCATACAGCCTTGCTTTGTCGGATGAGGCATGTAAATCGCTAATGCTTCACCTTGCTTATTTATCATCAATAGACGCGTAGGCATGTCAGACAGGGCTGGCAAAAGCGCTCCGTTTTTTACTTTTCTCTCTTCTTCATCATTCAGTACATATGTCGGCAAATGGGCTAACGCTCGTTTAATCGGTAAAAGTAGCATATGTGCAGTACCAGCCGACAGGTGTTGTTCGATGTCAGCAAATGTCACACATTGATCAAGCGTAAACGATCCGGACGCTGTGCGAACAAGGCGGGACATATGCGCTGGGTATCCAAGTTGTTCGCCTATTTGAACCGCAAGTGTACGCACATATGTCCCTTTACTACACGTCACCCGAAAACGAAACGATATACGTTCACCTGCAAATACTTGCCTGTCATCAAGGAGTTGCAACTCGTAAATATGCACATGTCGTTTCGGTCGTTCGACATCAATCCCTGCACGCGCATACTCATACAATTTTTTTCCATTTACCTTTACTGCAGAATACATCGGTGGAGTTTGTTCAATTTCCCCTGTCAGCTTAGCCAATACATGTTCAATTTCATGGCGAGCGATCGACCGCTCTATCGGTTTGATTGAAACAACATCGCCCGATGCGTCTTCTGTTGTCGTTGCTATCCCTAACGTCACTTCTCCTTCATACGTTTTTTTCTCCGCTGTTAATAGCTCAACAATTTTTGTTGCTTTGCCAATGCAAATGGGCAACACACCACATACGTCAGGATCGAGCGTTCCTGTATGACCAACTTTTTTCGTTTGAAATAGCTTACGAATGCGCATGACACAGTCGTGCGACGTCATGCCCGCAGGTTTATGTAACAATAACACTCCGTCCATCGCTTCACCTCTAAAATAGCGGAAATGGATAGACGCATGTCTATCCATTATTCTTCTTTATGTTCTTTTTCTTCGGAAATTTGTTTAATTAAACTTTCAATGCGTTGTCCGTAATCAATTGTTTCATCAATTTCAAAGTAAATTTCTGGAGTCTTGCGCAAACGAATACGCTGACCGATTTCCGAACGAATAAATCCAGTTGCTTTTGCTAATCCTTTGAGCGTATTTTTCTTTTGTTCTTCATCTCCAAGAACCGAAATATACACTTTTGCTTGTTGCAAATCGCCCGTTACTCGAACATCTGTTACAGTAACGAAGCCAATGCGTGGGTCTTTTAGTTTGCGACCGATAATATCACTTAACTCTTTTTTCATTTGTTCGCCTACACGTGTGGCTCGCAAACTCATGATCATCACCTCGATTAAAACCACTCGAATGTTGTAACTGTTCGTTCGATTTCTGGAAACGAATCAATGAATTGCAACGTACGTTGAAGCTCTTGTTCCGTCGCAGCTCGTTCGGCCGTAATAGCTACAATTCCAAGCTTCGTTCGTTGCCATACGTCTTGATAATCGACTTCAGCTACTGATATATTATATTTTTGTTTGAGCCGTGTGATAATGCGTTGCAACACGGCTCGCTTTTCTTTTAATGATTGGACGTCGTAAATGATGCATTCACATTCGACGTATCCGATCATTTGCGTACCACTTCTTGCATGACATACGCTTCGATAACGTCGCCTTCTTTAATATCGTTAAAGTTTTTAATCGTTATTCCGCACTCGTATCCTTGTGCCACTTCTTTTACATCGTCTTTGTAACGTTTTAACGTATCGATTTGTCCTTCATAAACGACGATGCCTTGACGAATGAGGCGAACGCTACTATCGCGCGTAATTTTCCCATCTGTTACATAGCATCCTGCAATTGTACCAACTTTCGATACTTTAAATGTTTGACGAACTTCTGCTTGACCGATGACTTTTTCTTCATACTCCGGATCAAGCATCCCTTTCATCGCCGCTTCAATTTCTTCAATGACTTTGTAAATGATGCGGTGGAGACGAATGTCTACTTTTTCTGCTTCTGCGACACGTTTGGCGTTCGCATCCGGACGAACGTTAAAGCCGATAACAATCGCATTCGATGCCGAGGCAAGCATAATGTCGTACTCTGTTACTGCCCCAACACCAGAGTGAATAATTTTCACTCGCACACCTTCGACTTCGATTTTTTGCAATGCGGCAACGAGCGCTTCGACAGAACCTTGTACATCCGCTTTGACGATAATGTTTAACTCTTTCATTTCGCCTTGCTTAATTTTTTCAAACAAGTCGTCTAGGCTGACACGCGCTTTTACACTTCGTTGTTGAGCAATTTGTTTTTGCGCACGCGCTTCGCCAATTTGACGCGCTTTTTTCTCATCTTCGAATACCATGAAGCGATCGCCTGCTTGCGGTACTTCGTTTAATCCCGTAATTTCAACAGGGGTAGATGGACCTGCCTCTTTCACGCGACGACCAAGATCGTTTGTCATTGCCCGCACGCGTCCGTACGTATAACCAACAACAATTGGATCACCGACACGCAATGTACCCGATTGAACGAGAAGGGTTGCAACCGGACCGCGACCTTTATCTAATTTTGCTTCAATGACCGTTCCTGTCGCACGGCGGTTTGGATTTGCTTTTAGTTCTTCCATTTCACTCACAAGCAAAATCATTTCGAGTAAGTTGTCAATTCCTTCGCCCGTTAACGCCGATAATTTACAATAAATTGTATCTCCGCCCCATTCTTCTGGAACGAGTTCGTATTCCATTAACTCCTGCATGACGCGATCAGGGTTCGCTGTTGGTTTGTCGATTTTATTGACCGCGACGATGATTGGAACTTTTGCCGCCTTCGCATGGTTAATCGCTTCAACAGTTTGTGGCATTACACCATCATCGGCTGCAACAACAAGGATGACGATATCCGTTACTTGTGCTCCACGCGCACGCATCGTTGTGAACGCCTCATGACCCGGTGTATCTAAAAACGTAATTTTTTTGCCGTTCACCATGACTTGGTACGCACCGATATGTTGTGTAATACCGCCCGCCTCTTGTTCTGTCACTTTCGTATGACGAATCGAGTCAAGCAACGTTGTTTTGCCGTGGTCAACGTGTCCCATAATCGTGACGACAGGTGGACGTTCGACTAAATCTTCTGGGTTATCGACAATTTCAATTGTCTCAAATTCTGTTTCGTCAATCGTTACTTTTTCTTCTACTTCCACACCGTAATCGGAGCAAATTAACTCGATCGCATCTTTATCTAAATCTTTGTTAATCGTTGCAATAATGCCGAGCATAAATAACTTTTTAATAATTTCAGAAGGCTCTTTACCTAGTTTTTTCGCTAGCTCAGCAACCGTTAATGAGCCTTCAAATGTAATTTTTTTCGGAAGCTCTTTTTCTTTTTTCTTTTGCACTTCTTGTTGTGGAGCTTGCTGAGGTTTTTGTTTTTTATTTTTTTTGTTATTGAAAATTTTCTTTTCTTTTTGTTGGATTTGCAAGTCGTGTTTTTTCCCTTCGCGATTTTTGACTACTGCTTTTTTAATCGGTACTTTCGTTTGAATGACCTCATCTTCGTCTTCTTCAAACTGTTCTAAAACAGGCTTTTTCACAGGTGCCTTCTTTTCTTCTTTTTTTGCTTCTTGTTTTTGTTCTTGTTTTTGTCCTTTGTTAAATGAACGATCTAATTTTTCAACAACGTCCGCTTCAATCATCGTCATATGATTAGATACGTCGATGTTCATTTCTTTCAGTTTATGGATGACATCTTTACTTGACACATTATGTTTTTTCGCATATTCGTATACACGCATTTTTGACATACATTCACCCCCAAAATGTTAGAGCATCGTTTTCAGCTTTTGTGCGAATCCTTCATCTGTAATCGCTACAACAACCCGTGCTCCTTTTCCAATCGCCCCACCTAATTCGTGGCGATTATCTACGTAACAAAGCGGAACGCGATAAAACGCGCATTTATCGGAAATTTTTTTTCTTGTATTTTCTGACGCATCTTCCGATAAAATGACAAGCTTCGCGCGTTTACGCTGAATTTCTTTTACAACAAGCTCTTCTCCCGAAATGACTTTGCGCGCCCGATTCGCCAGTCCGAGAAAAGAGACCCATGGTTTATGATTCATTTGTTTCTCTGTTCTCCTTCTCGGCAAGCTGTAATAGCTGTTCGTAAATCGAATCGTCAATAGTCGCTTTTAAATGATGCGCAAGTGTATTTTTCTTTTTCGCAAGCAAAATGCACTCTTTACTTAACGTAATGTACGCACCGCGCCCGGCTTTTTTTCCGGTCGGATCAATCGACACATCGCCTTCTTTCGAACGAACGATGCGAATGAGCTCTTTTTTCGGCTTCATTTCCCCTGTGACAACACATTTACGCATCGGAATTTTTTTTGGCATGTTATTCCACCTCACTAATCTCCTCTTCGTCAACTTCGAACGATGATGAAGAACGAGGGTAAATACCTAATTGTTCCGCTTCCGATTGACTTTTAATATCAATTTTCCAATTTGTTAATTTTGCCGCTAAACGAGCATTTTGACCACGTTTTCCGATCGCAAGCGATAATTGATAATCCGGCACAATGACCGTCGTCGCTTTCTCTTCTTCATTCACGATGACGTCAAGCACTTTAGATGGACTTAACGCATTGGCTACAAATTCGACTGGATCGGCTGACCAGCGAACGATATCGATTTTTTCGCCCTTTAACTCGTTTACAATCGCTTGCACTCGTTGTCCCTTTGGTCCAACACATGCACCAACCGGATCGACTTCTGGGTTATCCGAATGAACGGAAATTTTCGAGCGATCTCCTGCTTCGCGTGCAACAGACTTAATTTCGACCGTACCGTCATAAATCTCCGGCACTTCTAATTCAAACAATCGTTTTAGTAGTCCTGGATGTGTGCGCGATACGTAAATTTGTGGTCCTTTTGTCGTTTTCTCTACTTTTGTAATGTACACTTTAATGCGATCATGCGGCTTATATGTTTCATTCGGCATTTGTTCGCTCACCGGAAGCAACGCCTCGATTTTGCCAAGGCTGACGTAAATAAATTTTGAGTCCGTCCGTTGTACAATGCCAGTCATAATATCTTCTTCACGATCAACAAACTCGGCATAAATGACGCCTCGTTCCGCTTCACGGACGCGCTGCGTGACGACTTGTTTCGCTGTTTGGGCAGCGATGCGCCCAAAGTTTTTCGGTGTTACTTCAATTTCAACGACATCGCCTACTTGATAATTCGGATTGATTCGCTTCGCCTCGTCAAGGGAAATTTCTAAGCGTGAATCGTACACTTCATCAACGACTTCTTTGCGTGCAAATACGCGAATCGTTCCCGTTTCTTGATTAAAATCAACGCGAACGTTTTGTGCTTGATTAAAATTGCGCTTATAAGCGGACACGATCGCCGCCTCTATCGCTTCAATTAACACTTCTTTACTAATACCTTTATCGCGCTCAAGCGCCGTTAAGGCATCTAACAACTCTGTATTCATGAACCGGTCGTCCCCCTCTAATGTGAATTAAGAAAAGATGACAGCTAGCCGTGCACTAGCTACTTTTTCATATGGAATTGTGATTGTTTTTTTCTTTGTTTTCACTTTCACTTCTACCGTCACGGTTTGCCCATCAAACGCGGTCAACAACCCTTCGAACTCTTTTTGACCGTCAATCGGTTCATACGTTTTCACATAAACGTTTTTTCCGACAGCGCGTTCGAAGTCTCTCGTCTTTTTAAGCGGACGCTCCGCCCCCGGTGATGATACTTCTAAAAAATAATTGTGGGGAATAGGGTCGATTTCATCAAGCTTTTCGCTTAACCGCTCACTTACGACACCGCATTGATCGATATCAACTCCCGTTGGGGAATCGATAAACACACGCAAAAACCAATTCTTACCTTCTTTCACATATTCAATATCGACAAGCTCCAACCCCATATGCGTGACGATCGGGGTGACAAGCTCTTCGACGATGTGTGTAACTTTTTTCATATTGGTCCTCCTAACTGCAAGAAAATCCCTTGCAACAGCAAGGAATCTCGAATCAATACGAAAGAGTGGGTTTCCCCACTCTTTTTGTCCATTATCTTTACCATTTCCACTAGAACTATAACATATTGGCAAAAAAATTGCAACTCATTTAAAAGAGTGATAATTGATTGTGATCCGGCAACGACTGCAAACAGCCTCTGCTTTCAAGATATTCTAAAATCGTTTTCGATACTTTGCCGCGTTGTTGCAAATCTTCTTTCGATAAAAACTCGCCTTCCTCACGAGCACGTACGATGCTATGCGCTACGTTCGTCCCAAGTCCCGGAATGGCATTAAACGGCGGAATAAGCGAATTGCCATCAATAATAAACTCGGTTGCTTGTGAGCGGTACAAATCAATATGTTTAAACGAAAAACCCCGTTCACACATTTCTAGCGCGATTTCAAGTACGGTTAGCAAGTTCTTTTCTTTCGCTGACGCATCAAGCCCTTTCGCTTGAATTTCCTCAATGCGTCGACGAATCGCCGCAGATCCTTGAATCATGACATCTAAATCAAAATCTTCTGCACGTACGGTAAAATACGATGCATAGTAAAGGAGCGGATGATGTACTTTAAAGTACGCAATGCGTACCGCCATGAGAACGTAGGCTGCCGCATGCGCTTTCGGGAACATATACTTAATTTTTTTACATGATTCAATATACCATTCTGGTACGTCATGTTTGCGCATTTCTTCTTCAAATTCTGCCGTCAATCCTTTTCCTTTACGAACGGATTCCATAATTTTAAATGCTAATGACGGTTCTAAACCGCGATAAATTAAATACACCATAATGTCGTCACGACATCCAATCACTTCTGATAGCGTACATGTGCCGTTTTGAATAAGCTCTTGCGCGTTGCCAAGCCAAACGTCCGTCCCGTGCGATAAGCCCGAAATTTGCACAAGCTCGGAAAACGTTTTTGGCTTTGTTTCTTCTAACATTTGACGAACGAAGCGCGTACCGAACTCTGGGATACCGAGCGTTCCTGTGTTACACATAATTTGTTCCGGTGTCACCCCGAGCGATTCTGTGCTACTAAAAATTTTCATCACTTCAGGATCATCTGTTGGAATCGTCTTCGGATCAATTCCACTCAAATCTTGTAACATCCGAATGACTGTCGGATCATCGTGCCCGAGAATATCGAGTTTTAATAAATTGTCGTGAATAGAGTGGAAATCAAAGTGCGTCGTCCGCCATTCTGCTTCTGTATCGTCGGCTGGATATTGAATTGGCGTAAAATCATAAATGTCCATGTAATCTGGAACGACGATAATACCTCCTGGATGTTGCCCTGTCGTTCGTTTCACTCCCGTACATCCAGCAGCTAAACGATCGATTTCTGCCGCACGTACATGAAGATTTTTATCGCTTATATACCCTTTGACAAATCCGTACGCCGTTTTGTCAGCAACTGTACCAATCGTTCCAGCACGATATACGTTATCTTCACCGAATAGCACTTTCGTATAGTTATGCGCTCGCGGTTGATACTCGCCTGAGAAGTTCAAGTCAATATCCGGTACTTTATCACCTTTGAATCCTAAAAACGTCTCGAATGGAATGTCGTGCCCATCTTTATTGTACCGCGCACCACATTTTGGACAGTCTTTATCAGGCAAGTCAAATCCCGAGCCGACCGAACCATCATCGAAAAACTCAGAGTGTTTGCAGTTCGGGCAAACGTAATGCGGCGGAAGCGGGTTCACCTCTGTAATTTCGGTCATCGTCGCAACAAACGATGAGCCAACTGAACCACGTGAACCGACAAGATAGCCGTCATCAAGCGATTTTTTTACGAGTTTATGAGAGATTAAATAAATGACTGCAAAGCCGTGACCAATAATGCTTTTCAACTCTTTTTCTAACCGTTTCTCAACGATGTCCGGAAGCGGATCACCATAAATGCTCTTCGCTCGTTCGTAACTCATTCGCCGAATTTCTTCGTCCGCTCCTTCAATTTTTGGGGTGTACAACTCATCTTTAATCGGTTTTACTTCCCCAATGAGATCGGCAATTTTTTTTGTATTCGTAACGACAATTTCTTTTGCTTTTTGTTCACCAAGAAACGAAAATGCTTCTAACATTTCGTTTGTTGTACGGAAGTGAACGTTTGGCAGTTCATGACGATTTAACGGATTGCCACCGGATTGTGAATGAATTAAAATTTTGCGATAAATTTTATCTTCTTGGTTCATGTAATGCACGTTTCCTGTCGCAACAACTGGGATGCCGAGCCGTTCACCAAGTTGTACAATGTTTGTAATAATTTCTTTTACGGCTCCTTCGTCGCGTACATATTCCATTTCAATAAGCGGAGCGTACACTTCTGGCGGATGCACTTCAAGGAAATCATAAAACGGGGCAATCGCCTCTGCTTCTTCGATCCCTTTTTGCATCATCGCTTCAAATAGTTCCCCTTTATCGCATCCTGATCCGACTAAAATACCCTCACGATGTTGTTGCAAGACGGAACGCGGAATACGGGGAACACGATAAAAATAGTTCACATGTGAAAGCGATACGAGTTTAAATAAATTTTTTAACCCCACTTCATTTTGGACAAGCAACGTGGCATGAAACGGCCGAGATCGTTGAAACGCTCCTTGTTCTTTTGATGCTTCGTTTAATTGATCAATGTATTGAATTCCTTTTTCATCAAGTTCTTTCAACAAATGAATGAGTAAATACCCTGTCGCTTCTGCGTCATAAATGGCACGATGGTGTTGGGTTAATTCAATATTGAATTTTTTACAAAGCGTGTTTAAACGATGGTTTTTTAGCTCTGGATATAAGTAACGAGCAAGTTCAAGTGTGTCAATCACTGGATTAGTTACTTTGCCACGATTGATTTTCTTAAATCCTGCATTTAAAAAGCCAATATCAAACGTTGCATTATGGGCAACGAGCACGCAGTCATCGATCCAATGATAAAATTTTTCTAATACTTCTTCGACGTCTGGTGCATCTTTTAACATATCATCTGTAATTTTTGTTAATTCAATAGTTGTCGCAGAAAGCGGATGATGCGGGTTAGCAAATGACTCAAAACGGTCGATAATTTCTCCGTTTTTGACTTTGACCGCTGCTAATTCAATAATTGTATCGTATACGGCCGACAGTCCTGTCGTTTCCACGTCAAACACGACAAACGTATCGTCCATGAGCCGTCGATGCGCTTCATTGTAAGCGATCGGTACCCCGTCATCAACAATATTAGCCTCTAGTCCATATAAAATTTTCACACCATATTTTTTTCCCGCACTATACGCTTCCGGAAACGACTGAACAACGGCATGGTCCGTCACAGCAATCGCCTCATGTCCCCATTTTTTCGCTTGTTCAACGAGTTTTGTAATCGAAGCGACCGCATCCATTTGACTCATTTGTGTGTGGACGTGCAATTCCACACGTTTTTCCTCGGCTGTATCTTGTCGCTCGTTCGGCTTTATTTCATTTAGGTCGTTCGCAATGAGCACAAGATCGCGCACAAACGTATCGTTTTGCACGCTACCGCGCACTTTAACCCACATACCTTTTTTTACACGTTGCATTAATTCCGCATCTTCTTTATCGCGTGAAAACATTTTCACAAGAATAGAGTTTGTATAGTCCGTCATTTTTAACGTCAATAACGTACGGCCACTTTTTAGTTCTTTTGCCTCGGCATCAAAGACGTATCCTTGTACGACGACACGACGTTCTTCTTCCACAATTTGATCGAGCGAACGAATATGTTCTTCATCTTTAATTTGATAGCCAATTACAAGCGGGCCGCTTGCTTCGGTTATATTTGTCTCTTCTTGTTTCGGCATCGCTTCCATAAATGCGGCTAACGCTCGTTCTTCATCTTCTTTTTGTTTTTGAGCTAAAAATTGTTCAAACTGTTGCGCATCATGTTTCACGCCCGCTTCTAATTGTAAGTGAGGAAAGCCAAACGATACATACGTCTCAGTAAACAATGGCGCAAATCTTTTTTTTAGTGCAATCGCTTCTGCTTCGTTGCGCGCTTGCACAGTGACTTTCGTCCCCTTCACTTCCGGTTGTTGCTGTGTAAGTAATGAAAAAAGAGGGGAGCTTTGTTGAATCGTCTCAACAAAGAGCGGCCAATACGACACAATATCTTCAACAGTAAACGTTTGATCCTCTGCTTCAATGGTACATTGCACGTGAGCGATATGACGAAATTGTTCGATTAAACGTTTACGAAACTCGGCATATACATTCGCTCGTAAAATCGTAGGAAATTGAAAATAAAAATGCCAACATTTCGTTTGTTTATTAACAACAACTTTGTTAATCCGTCCGTGTGCTAAGTCGTTTGCTATACTCGAAGAAGTGAGCTGTAGTTGTTGTAGTAAAATAGAAAATCGCTCTTTTTGTTCTTCTCTCATCGTTGTTCGTTAAACCGTTACAGAAAACTTACAAGACTTTATAAGAAACTTATAAAAGTCTATGTTTCCTTCCTTGTTCATCGCG
>NZ_JAIWYK010000146.1:0-279 GCF_022030075.1 Anoxybacillus sp. LAT27 | reverse complement strand
GCGCCCGTCTTTCACATCGAGGCACGGGATGATGCGCTTCGTGATCATCGCTCGTTCACCGCCTTGAGCGCTTCCGCGAGCGTAAACTGATTCGTATAAAGCGCCTTGCCGACGATCGCGCCGCCGATGCCTTGTCCAGCATATTGGCAGAGCGCGCGCAAATCGTCAAGCGAGCTGACGCCGCCAGAAGCGATCACTTCTTTTCCCGTCGCCTCGGCCAACCGGACCGCGGCGGCGATGTTCGGGCCCGACAGCGTGCCGTCGGTCGCAATATCGGTG
>NZ_JAIWYK010000145.1:0-280 GCF_022030075.1 Anoxybacillus sp. LAT27 | reverse complement strand
CATGTCGGCCGAGCAGCTGCCGGCTGTGGTCAATCAGGCGATCCGGTCCGCCTACGCGAAAAAAGGCGTGGCGGTCCTCACCATACCGGACGACATCCCCCGGTTTGAGGTGAAGCGGGAAGCCAGGCGGACCAGTTCGCTTTTCGCCAGGCCGCAGATTCTGCCGCAGGCGGCCGATCTGCTGCAGGCGGTCCGGATTCTCGAGCAGGCGCGAAAGCCGGTGATCCTGGCCGGCCGCGGCGCCAGGGAGGCGAGCCAGCCCCTGATCGAGTTCGCGGAA
>NZ_JAIWYK010000144.1:0-280 GCF_022030075.1 Anoxybacillus sp. LAT27 | reverse complement strand
CTCCTGATACGGCGATATACGCCCGAAACCCCGTCCGACACACCCCAACTTCGAGCACATCGCCCGGCTCGACAGCCATCGGCTTCCAAAGTGCAAACGGCCGCCCATTGAGCGTACACGGGAAATCGCCGCCACATACCGCAACGACGGCCTCAACGTGAAACCGAAGCGTCGGCCCGGCCATCGTCGCCTCAAGCACCGCCTCATCCCCATTGTTGCCGACGAGCGCATTAGCCAGGCGATACGCCCACCTATCCATCGCCCCGCCCACCGGCACCCC
>NZ_JAIWYK010000143.1:0-280 GCF_022030075.1 Anoxybacillus sp. LAT27 | reverse complement strand
CGAGCTGCCCCCCGCCGATGATGCCGATCGTCTGCCCAGGAACGATCCGTTGCTTAGTCAAATTGATCACTGCTTTCTACGATTTGTTTGCGAATCGCTTCCCGCCGCGCTTTGAGCGCCTCCATATAGCGTGGCTCAAGCAGTCCAAGAATCGATGCGGCGAGCAGTCCGGCGTTGGTCGCCCCCGCCTTGCCGATCGCCACCGTCGCCACCGGCACCCCGCCTGGCATTTGCACAATCGACAATAACGAATCAAGTCCATTCAATGCTTTTGACTGCA
>NZ_JAIWYK010000142.1:0-281 GCF_022030075.1 Anoxybacillus sp. LAT27 | reverse complement strand
TCTGAACATAGGGGGACCACCCTCTAAGCCTAAATACTCGTATGCGACCGATAGTGAACTAGTACCGTGAGGGAAAGGTGAAAAGCACCCCGATGAGGGGAGTGAAACAGTACCTGAAACGGATTGCCTACAAGCAGTTGGAGGGTCCTTGAGGCCTGACAGCGTACCTCTTGCATAATGGGTCTGTGACTTAATGTATCAAGCAAGCTTAAGCCGATAGGTGTAGGCGCAGCGAAAGCGAGTCTGAATAGGGCGCCAGAGTTTGATGTATTAGACCCGAA
>NZ_JAIWYK010000141.1:0-281 GCF_022030075.1 Anoxybacillus sp. LAT27 | reverse complement strand
CGGGTTGTGCACCGTGTATGTACCGCCGGTGCGCAGTTTTTCTTCGGCATCTTTGATAATTTCCTCTGTGAAGCCGCCGTAGTCAGGCGCGTTTTTGTACCGGACGATCGCTTCGTACATCGCCCGCTCCCGCTCGGTGAGCGGCGTGAATTTCAGTTTGTCGCGCGCTGCTTTTTTGATGCCCTCGTCTTCCATATTTTCAAGCAGGTAGCGCAAAATGCGCGGGTTTTGCATTTTCGAGACGATGAATTCGATAATGTCCGGGTGCCAGTCGGCCAGCA
>NZ_JAIWYK010000140.1:0-282 GCF_022030075.1 Anoxybacillus sp. LAT27 | reverse complement strand
CCTCCTCGTAGGTCGGGTTCGACGTGTAGCCGCCGGCATAGCCCACCGCGGTCACGAACACGCCCGCGGGCAGCTGCCAGAACCGGCGCTCGGCGCCCCAGAAGCAGCCGAGGCCGAGCACGATCGTCTCGGTGCCGGCCGGATAGGGACCCTTGAGCGGGTTGCCGTTGACGTAATGGGTCTCGGAGGTCGGGATCGCCGTCGGGCGCCCCGGCAGGGCGTCGGCGGGGCTCGGCATTTCGGGGCGTTTGCGGAACAGGAACATCGGCTGGCCTTCCGGTC
>NZ_JAIWYK010000139.1:0-282 GCF_022030075.1 Anoxybacillus sp. LAT27 | reverse complement strand
AGATGGCGGCGATCTGCTCCACGTCCCGGTCCACCGTTTCCGGGTCTCCGTCCTGTCCGATCAACAGCATGGCGGCCGCGTCCGTCGGCAGGCCAATCCGCTTGAAATCCTCCACCACCCGGAGCGTCCCCTGGTCCATGAACTCCAGCGTCGCCGGAATGATCCGGCTGGCGATGATGTCGGAGACCGTCCGGGCTGCCTCCGTCAGGTTGGCAAACGTCGCCAGCATGACGCGCTGCACGGCTGGTTTGGGAATCAGCTTGAGAATCGCTTCGGTGATCA
>NZ_JAIWYK010000138.1:0-282 GCF_022030075.1 Anoxybacillus sp. LAT27 | reverse complement strand
CGCGCTGGGTCCGTTCCGGATCGAACATTCGGGGCGCGCGATACGTCGCATCGTGGCGTTCGACCCGAAGGAGCACGACATCATCTTCGAGACCAAGGAGCTCTTCGTCGATCCCATGTCGGAGCGGCTGGCGTTCGCTGGCAAGCGGGAGAAGCGCGCCACGTTTTTCGACTATTGCGGGCGCGCGATCTGGATTGCCGATGCAGGGGTGAAGTTGCACGCCGACGGCTGGCTGAGCACGATCGAGGAGGCCGCGCCGCGCGCAGAGAGGGAGCGCGAATA
>NZ_JAIWYK010000067.1:0-62689 GCF_022030075.1 Anoxybacillus sp. LAT27 | reverse complement strand
ACAAGTGGCATGTTAAAAAATCGCAAGCTATCGAAAGCGATTCAACAACAAACATTCCACGAGTTCAAGCGGCAAATGACGTACAAATGTGCATGGCATGGGATCGAGTTGATCGTCGTAGATCGCTTTTATCCGTCAAGCAAAATGTGTAGCCGTTGCGGTCATGTAAAAGAGAAGCTTTCTTTATCCGAACGGACGTATCGCTGTGAAGCTTGCGGGATAGAAATGGATCGCGACCTCAACGCAAGCATCAACTTGAAAAACTATGCCAAGTAAAGCACAACATGTACCCATACGTTAGTGGGGAAGTGAAGCCTTCGGAGCGTCAAAGAAACGAGAGTAGCTTTTCGCGAAATCGGGCGCGATGAACAAGGAAGGAAACATAGACTTTTATAAGTTTCTTATAAAGTCTTGTAAGTTTTCTGTAACGGAATGAAGCATGGAAGGGAAAGTAGCGATTGTGACCGGGGCGTCACGTGGTATTGGGCGTGAAATTGCTTTACATTTAGCACGTCTTGGTGCAAAAGTAGCGGTCAATTATGCAGGAAGTGAAGCGAAAGCAAATGAAGTTGTCGCTCAAATTGTTGAGCATGGTGGCGAAGCGTTTGCTGTACAAGCGGACGTCGCAAATAACGAGGCAGTCGAACGCATGGTGAAAGAAGTGCTTGAGCGCTGGGGTCGCGTTGATATTTTAGTGAACAACGCAGGCATTACGCGCGACAACTTGCTTATGCGCATGAAAGAAGAAGAATGGGATGCGGTCATCAATACGAACTTAAAAGGCGTCTTTTTATGTACAAAAGCCGTCACACGCCCAATGATGAAACAGCGATACGGTCGAATTGTGAACGTAGCGTCCATTGTCGGTGTAAGCGGCAACCCAGGGCAAGCAAACTATGTCGCAGCGAAAGCAGGTGTGATCGGACTGACGAAAACAGCAGCAAAAGAACTCGCGAGTCGAAACATTACCGTCAATGCCGTTGCGCCTGGATTTATTACGACAGATATGACTGATCAACTAAGCGAAGATGTGCGCCAAGCGATGTTGCAGCAAATCCCCCTCGCTCGTTTCGGTAACCCAGAAGATATTGCACATGTCGTCGCGTTTCTCGTCTCAGATGGGGCAAGCTATATAACAGGACAAACAATTCACGTCGACGGCGGTATGGTGATGTAAAAATTCGTTTTATTTTCTGATATAATTCATTATAATAGCTTGAGGGGAGGTGAATAAAATGGCAGACGTATTAGAGCGTGTAACGAAAATTATCGTTGATCGCCTTGGTGTTGAGGAGTCACAAGTGACGCTCGAGTCTTCATTCAAAGAAGATTTAGGAGCAGACTCACTTGATGTTGTTGAACTTGTTATGGAATTAGAAGATGAGTTTGATATGGAAATTTCAGATGAAGAGGCGGAAAAAATCGTTACTGTAGGCGATGCAGTTAACTACATAAAGAGCCGTCTATCATAATAAGCAAAGTCCCGTTTTGTAAGCGGGGCTTTCTATGCTTTTTACGTTTATAGTTGGGGGTTCATATGCATGTCAAAGCAACGACCGTACGTGAAATTTAAACAATTTCAAGAACAAATAGGTATTTTTTTTCGTAATGAAAAACTACTCATTCAAGCATTTACCCATTCATCATATGTGAATGAGCATCGCAAGCGGCTGCATGAAGACAATGAGCGTCTTGAATTTTTAGGGGATGCTGTCTTAGAATTGACCGTTTCACAATATTTATTTGAACAGTTTCCACAAATGAGCGAAGGGGAATTAACAAAAATGCGGGCAGCGATCGTCTGTGAACCGTCGCTTGTTACGTTTGCCCATGCATTGTCGTTTGGCGATCTCGTGTTGCTCGGTAAAGGGGAAGAACTAACGGGTGGTCGCATGCGTCCGTCGTTGTTAGCCGACGTATTTGAAGCTTTTATCGGAGCGCTTTATTTAGATCAAGGTATGGAGACGGTCGTGCAATTTTTAGGGAAAACGATTTTCCCAAAAATCCGCGAAGGTGCTTTTTCTCATGTGATGGATTACAAAAGTCAACTACAAGAATTTGTACAACGTGATGGAAGTGGAGTATTAGAATATAAAATTTTACAAGAACGAGGTCCTGCTCATAATAAAGAGTTCGTATCGCGCGTATCGTTAAATGGCGAGGAGCTCGGTGTTGGAGTTGGACGCTCGAAAAAAGAGGCAGAGCAGCGCGCCGCGCAAATGGCATTAGCTAAGCTAAAACAATTACAACAAGGCTGATCCGGTGCGAAAGGACAGCCTTGCTTGTTGTGACATCTTTTAGATAAAGGGGGATATATGTTGTTCCTCAAACGTTTAGAAGCTATCGGATTTAAATCTTTTGCGGATCGTATTTCCATCGATTTTGTTCCGGGGATGACGGCGATCGTCGGTCCGAACGGAAGTGGAAAAAGCAACATTACAGACGCGATTCGTTGGGTGCTTGGTGAACAGTCCGCCAAGTCGCTTCGCGGCGCAAAAATGGAAGACGTCATTTTTTCGGGAAGCGAATCACGCAAGCCGTTAAACGTGGCGGAAGTGACATTAACGCTCGATAATAGCGATCAATTTTTGCCGCTCGAATACGAAGAAGTAAGTATAACAAGACGCGTCTATCGTTCAGGCGATAGCGAATTTTTTATTAATAACCAGCCTTGCCGTTTAAAAGATATTGTCGATTTATTTATGGATTCTGGCGTTGGTCGTGAAGCTTTCTCCATCATTAGTCAAGGAAAAGTAGAAGAAATTTTAAGCAGTAAAGCGGAAGATCGCCGCATGATTTTTGAAGATGCAGCGGGCGTCTTAAAATATAAAACAAGGAAAAAAAAGGCAGAGCAAAAACTAAACGAAACAGAAGATCATTTGCAGCGTGTGCAAGATATTTTACACGAACTAAACCAGCAGCTCGAGCCGTTGAAACAACAAGCGTCAATCGCCAAGGAATATCTTGAGAAAAAAGAGCAGCTACAAACATATGAAGTCGGCTTAATTGTTTATGAAATCGAGCAGCTACATGAAAAATGGGAAGCGTTGAAAAAACAACTCGCTTTACATCAACAAAACGAAATGGAATTAGCGACGACGTTACAAAAAGAAGAAGCGCACATCGCTCAGTTGCGTCATGAACTGACAGCGCTTGATGAGTCGATAGATGGCTTACAGCAAGTATTGTTGCTTGTTAGCGAAGAGCTTGAGAAAATGGAAGGGAAAAAACAATTATTAAAAGAGCGAAAAAGCAATGCCTATAAGCAACAACAGCAAATGGAGCAAACGATGGAGCAACTTGCTGAGCGAAAACGTGCACTTGAAGCGACAATTGCTGAAAAAAAGAAAGTGCTGCAACAGCTTCAAACAGATGTGCAAACGCTTCAAGCGCAATTAAAAGAACAAAACAACGTCCTTTCTGCTTACGGTCCAAAAGCGGAGGAAGAAATTGAACGGCTAAAAAGCGAATACATTGATCTCGTTCACGAACAAGCGACGTTAAAAAATGAGCGCATGCACATTGAGTCCCAGTTGCAAAAAAATGAAGAAAGACAACAGCAGCTCATCACTACAAACAACGAACATATTCAAGCATACGAACAGATCGTTGAACAATGGGAACAAAAACAAAAACTCATCCATGAGTTGCAAGAACGCATCGCTAAACAAGAGCAAACGCTTCAAACAAAAGAAGAACAATTGACCGCACGAAAAGAACAATATCGAAAAAAAGAAACGACGTTATATGAAGCGTATCAATATGTACAAAAAGTAAAATCAAAAAAAGAAATGTTAGAGGCGATGCAACAAGAGTATGCTGGATTTTTCCAAGGGGTAAAAGAAGTATTAAAAGCAAAGGATCGGTTAAACGGCATTCATGGAGCGGTTGTTGAGTTGATGACGGTGCCATCTGAGCTTGAAACAGCGATCGAAGTGGCGCTCGGGGGAGCGGCGCAACATATCGTCGTAAAAAACGAACAAAGCGCACGTGAAGCCATTCAATTTTTAAAGCAAAATAAGTATGGACGAGCGACGTTTTTGCCGCTCGACGTTATTCAGCGAAAACTATTTCCTCCATCCATTCAGGAAAACATTGCCAAACACCCCGCTTACGTTGGCATTGCTTCCGAATTAATTTCGTATGAAGCAACGTACGAAAACATTATGACAAACATTCTTGGAACAGTCATTGTTACACGTGATTTAAAAGGGGCAAATGAGCTTGCTCGCCAATTGCAATACCGCTATCGTCTCGTCACGCTAGAAGGGGATGTTGTGAATCCAGGCGGGGCGATGACGGGAGGAACGGTAAATAAACAGACAAGCTCATTATTTAGTCGTGCGCGTGAGCTTGAAGAAGTGACAGCACATTGGCGCGATGTCGAGCAAAAAACGATCGAGCTTGAACAGCTTGTGCAACGAGAAAAAGAAGCCATTGCACAAGCTGAGCAAGAGCGAACAGCGCTTTATACTGAGCTAGAAGCAAGCCGTATGGAGCTACAAGAAGAAAAAAGCGCATGGATGGAACTAAATCTTCGTAAAAAACATATGGACGAACGACTCGCTGTATATCGCTATGAAAGACAGACGCTCGAAGAAGAAAAGAAACAATTGACTGCTCGACTTCACGATATTATGCATTCGCTCCATACACTTGAGAAACATATTGCTTCTATCGATGAACAAGTGAAACAATGGACAGAAAAAAAACAGTTAGAGCAGCAATCGAAAGAGCAAATGCAAGAAAAGTTGACCGCATTGAAAGTCGCGCTCGCTGAAAAGCAAGAACACGTCAGAAATGAAGAGCAACATGTGCATCGACTAACGGAAGAATGGGAGGAAGTGAAGCGAACACTTACGCACATCGAAAAAGAACGCAATGAACTTGTACGCCATACGAACGAACAAACGGAAGATGAACAACAGCTCGAGCGAATATGCGAAGAAAAAACGAAACAAAAAGAGGAAACGATTGAACTTATTGCTAGCCGACGTGAACAGCGGCTACATTATCAAACAAAGCTTGAGCAACTCGAAAAAGAAATAAAAGAATTGAAACGACAACATAAACAACTCACAGATACGCTAAAAGACGAGGAAGTGAAGCTTGCTCGCTTCGATATGGAGCTTGACCACTTACTAAACCGCCTTCGTGAAGAATACAAACTGTCATTCGAAGCGGCGAAAGAAGCGTTCCCGCTCCATATCCCTGCTCAAGAGGCGCGGAAAAAAGTGAAGCTCATCCAGCTCGCTATTGATGAACTTGGAACGGTCAATCTCGGTGCGATTGAAGAATATGAACGTGTCTCTGAACGCCACCGCTTTTTAACTGAACAAAAAGAAGACTTACAACAGGCAAAAGATACGTTATATCAAGTGATTGATGAAATGGACGATGAAATGAAACGAAGATTTGCGACAACGTTTGAGCAAATTCGGACGCAATTTGCACGCGTGTTCGTTGAATTGTTTGGAGGAGGAAAGGCCGATTTACAGTTGACTGATCCGAACGATTTACTCCATACGGGTGTCGACATTGTCGCACAGCCACCGGGAAAAAAACTGCAACATTTAAGTTTATTATCAGGCGGGGAGCGAGCATTGACGGCGATTGCGCTTTTGTTCGCCATTTTAAATGTTCGACCTGTTCCGTTTTGCGTGCTTGATGAAGTAGAAGCAGCACTTGATGAGGCGAACGTACAACGATATGCGAAATATTTAAAGAAGTTTAGCGACGATACACAATTTATCGTCATTACCCATCGAAAAGGAACGATGGAAGAAGCAGATGTACTATATGGAGTAACGATGCAACAATCAGGTGTATCGAAGCTCGTTTCTGTTCGACTAGAAGAAGTAGCTGAAAAGAAAGGATGAGAAACGGTGAGCTTTTTTAAAAAATTAAAAGAAAAAATCGCAAAACAAGCGGATACAGTAACGGAAAAGTTTAAACGTGGTTTAGAAAAAACGCGCGACTCTTTCGCAGGAAAAGTGAACGATCTAATCGCGCGTTATCGAAAAGTAGATGAAGAGTTTTTTGAGGAGCTAGAAGAAATTTTAATCGCCTCAGACGTTGGTGTTGCAACGGTCATGGATTTTATCGATGAGTTAAAAATGGAAGTGAAACGTCGCAACATTCAAGACCCGAAAGAAATGTATAGCGTCATTTCCGAAAAATTGATTGATATTTACGAAGCAAGCGGCGATGAAACGACAGAACTAAACATTCAACCAAACGGCTTGACGGTCATTTTATTTGTCGGTGTCAACGGCGTTGGAAAAACGACGACGATCGGGAAACTCGCATATAAATTAAAAAGCGAAGGAAAAAAAGTGATGCTTGCCGCTGGCGATACGTTCCGTGCGGGCGCGATTGAACAACTTGAAGTATGGGGCGAGCGCGTTGGTGTGGAAGTCATTAAACAGTCTGCTGGCTCTGATCCAGCGGCGGTGATGTACGATGCGATTCAAGCAGCAAAATCGCGCAACGTTGACATTTTGTTGTGTGATACAGCTGGCCGCTTACAAAATAAAGTGAATTTAATGAAAGAGCTTGAAAAAGTGAAACGTGTCATTGAACGCGAAGTGCCGGGCGCACCGCACGAAGTATTGCTCGTGCTAGATGCAACGACAGGGCAAAATGCGATGAGCCAAGCAAAAACATTTAAAGAAGCGACGAACGTCACCGGCATTGTGCTTACGAAACTGGATGGAACAGCAAAAGGTGGCATCGTATTAGCGATCCGCCATGAGTTAAACATTCCGGTGAAATTTGTCGGTTTAGGAGAGAAAATAGACGATTTAGAGCCGTTTAACGCCGAACAATTCGTGTATGGGTTATTTTCATCGTTTATGGAACGAGAAGAGGCGCAAGGAGAATAACTTGACAGTATCAGCTAAAACATATACACTAAATTCATGTAAAGGCGTTTCACTTAACAGGGGGGAGTTTCATGCTAGAAAAAACAACGAGAATGAACTATTTATACGACTTTTACCAATCGTTGTTGACGCCGAAGCAACGAAACTATATGTCCCTTTATTATTTAGACGATTACTCCCTCGGTGAAATTGCCGAAGAGTACGAAGTGAGTCGTCAAGCTGTATACGATAACATTAAACGGACGGAAGCGATGCTAGAAGATTATGAGCAAAAGCTATTGCTCTTTCAAAAGTTTCAACAACGTCACAAACTATTGCACCGATTAAAAACGCATATAGCTGAACGCTATCCGAACGATGAGGAGCTGATGAGGCTCGTTATGGAGTTGGAGAAATTAGAGTAGGGGGCGGTAACGATGGCATTTGAAGGATTGGCCGACCGTCTGCAACATGTCATGAATAAAATTCGTGGCAAAGGCAAAGTCACGGAAGCCGATGTAAAAGAAATGATGCGTGAAGTGCGGCTCGCGCTATTAGAAGCGGACGTCAATTTTAAAGTCGTCAAAGACTTCGTGAAAAAAGTAAGCGAACGAGCTGTCGGGCAAGAAGTAATGAAAAGTTTGACCCCGGGGCAGCAAGTCATTAAAGTTGTGAAAGAAGAATTGACGGAGCTGATGGGGGGAGAAAACAGTAAAATTGCCGTAGCGAGCCGTCCGCCAACGGTTGTCATGATGGTCGGTTTGCAAGGGGCAGGAAAAACGACGACAACGGGAAAATTAGCGAATTTATTACGTAAAAAACATAATCGTAAACCGTTGCTTGTCGCAGCTGACATTTATCGCCCAGCAGCGATTAAACAGCTTGAGACGTTAGGGAAGCAGTTGAACATCCCTGTGTTTTCGCTCGGCGATCAAGTGAGTCCGGTGGAAATTGCGAAACAAGCGATCGCAAAGGCAAAAGAAGAGCATTATGATTACGTATTAATCGATACGGCCGGACGCTTGCACATTGATGAAGCGCTCATGGACGAACTAAAGCAAATTAAAGAAGTGACGAAACCCGATGAAATTTTTCTCGTTGTCGATGCGATGACAGGACAAGATGCGGTCAACGTCGCGCAAAGCTTTAACGAACAACTTGGACTGACGGGCGTCATTTTGACGAAGCTTGATGGTGATACGCGAGGCGGGGCAGCCTTATCGATTAAAGCGGTCACAAATACGCCAATTAAGTTTGTCGGTATGGGCGAAAAGCTCGATGCGCTTGAGCCATTTCATCCGGAGCGGATGGCGTCGCGCATTTTAGGTATGGGGGACGTGTTGACGCTCATTGAAAAAGCGCAGGCCGCTGTCGATGAAGAAAAGGCAAAAGAGCTCGAACAAAAAATGCGCACCGCATCATTTACACTTGACGACTTTTTAGAACAGCTTGGGCAAGTGCGCAAACTCGGTCCGCTCGATGAACTTTTAAAAATGTTGCCGGGCGCTAACAAAGTGAAAGGTTTAAACAACTTACAAATTGACGAAAAGCAAATTAGCCGCGTCGAAGCGATTATTCGTTCGATGACAAAAGAAGAAAAAATGAACCCAGACATCATTAACTCTAGTCGCAAAAAGCGAATTGCAAAAGGGAGCGGAACGACGGTTCAAGACGTCAACCGCTTGCTGAAACAGTTTGACGAAATGAAAAAAATGATGAAAATGATGACAACCATGCCAAAGGGGAAAAAGAAAGGGTTCCGTTTCCCGTTCATGTAAACAAAATAACAGTGTTAAGAAAAAACACTTTACAAACAAAACGTTTATTGCTAATATACTATCTTGTGTGAAATATTTTCGGAGGTGCTATAATCATGGCAGTAAAAATTCGTTTAAAACGTATGGGTGCAAAAAAATCACCATTTTATCGTATCGTTGTTGCAGACTCTCGTTCTCCACGTGACGGTCGTTTCATCGAAACAATCGGCACATACAATCCGTTAACAGAGCCTGCAGAAATTAAAATTAATGAAGAGCTTGCATTAAAATGGTTGCAAAACGGCGCAAAACCATCTGACACAGTGCGCAACTTGCTTTCAAAACAAGGAATTTTAGAAAAATTCCACAACTTAAAGTACGGAAAGTAATATATGAAAACGTTGCTTGAGACGATTGTTCGGTCACTTGTCGATCATCCGGAATGCGTCGTCATTCGCGAAACGGAACAACAACAATCGATCACATATGCGATCGCGCTTCATCACGAAGACGTTGGGAAAGTGATCGGAAAAAACGGGCGAATGATTCAAGCCATTCGCACCGTTGTTCAAGCAGCCAATGAGTCAAAGAAGCGAATAGACGTACGCATCGAAGAGTAAGGGAGAGGGAAGACACCTCCCCTTTTTTCGTTCAGAAAGGCGGTGCGCCATGAAAATCATTCAAACGGTTGAAGTAAGACAGCGATTGACAGAAAAAAGTAAACAACAGCTCATGCAACAATTTACCGCGCAAAAACAGCAGCTTGAACAACAATGTGAGCAGCTCATCTTTGAACAAAAACGAATGGAAAAACAAACATCGTTTTCACAAAAACAAATTAAAGAAAAATTTGGACGAGAAATGCAAATTCGCCGCCAAAAAATAGCGGAACTTGATTTCCTTCTTGAACAGTTGCGCATATTACCGATAGGAAGCGAAATTAAAGAAAGAGAAGTCGAGGCGATTATCGACGTCCACATTGGTGCGCGTTGGTCGCCTCCGAAAACGATTGTCATTGAAGACGGAATCGTTGTGGATATACGCGAGGGGTGATCGTTGTGAAATGGTTTCATGTCGGAAAAATTGTCAATACGCACGGTATTCGCGGTGAAGTGCGCGTCATTTCACGCACAGATTTTGCAGAAGAGCGGTATAAAATCGGGAATGTATTATATATTTTTATGGAAAATAAGCCACCGGTTGAAGTCAAAGTGGCGAGTCATCGAGTTCATAAGTCGTTCGATTTATTAACGTTCGAAGGATACGATAACATCAACTTAG
Organism: Anoxybacillus sp. LAT27; assembly: GCF_022030075.1. Lineage (NCBI taxonomy): Bacteria > Bacillati > Bacillota > Bacilli > Caryophanales > Anoxybacillaceae > Anoxybacillus > Anoxybacillus sp. LAT27. Next base: position 52,788 of record NZ_JAIWYK010000067.1, on the reverse strand, counting down.
TCGAACCATTTAAAGGGGCGATTATTAAAATACCAGAAACGCAATTGCAACCGCTTAACGAAGGAGAATATTATTTTCACGAAATTATCGGTTGTACAGTTGTGACCGAAGATGGTGAACCGATTGGCGAAATAAAAGAAATTTTAACGCCAGGTGCAAATGACGTATGGGTCGTCAAACGAAAAAAACGCGGAGATGTGTTAATCCCTTACATTGATGATGTCGTCAAACAAGTCGATGTTGAAAACAAAACGATTACGATTCATGTGATGGAAGGATTGCTTGACGAATGAAAATCGATGTGCTCACCTTATTTCCAAATATGTTTACTGGCGTGTTGAACGAGTCGATTTTAAAACGTGCGCAAGAAAAAGGTGCTGTTACATTTCAGCTCGTCAATTTTCGCGAATTTGCCGATAATAAACATCAGACGGTAGACGACTACCCTTACGGCGGTGGGGCTGGCATGGTATTGAAGCCGCAACCGATTTTTGATGCGGTTGATCATTTAACGAAGCAAAGCGAGCATCGTCCGCGCGTGATTTTGCTTTGTCCTCAAGGTGAACGATATACGCAAAAAAAAGCGGAGGAACTCGCTAAAGAACGACACATCATTTTCATTTGCGGACATTACGAAGGATATGACGAACGCATTCGTGAACATCTCGTGACGGACGAAATTTCCATTGGCGATTACGTCTTAACGGGCGGAGAACTGGCAGCGATGGTCGTCATTGATAGCGTCGTTCGTTTGCTTCCTGGCGTGCTCGGCAACGAGCATTCCTCTATGCTTGATTCTTATAGCTCTGGTTTGCTCGAACACCCACATTATACGCGCCCAGCCGATTTTCGTGGCATGAAAGTACCAGATGTCCTTCTCTCAGGTAATCACCGTTTAATTGAAGAGTGGCGTCAAAAAGAATCGTTGCGCCGCACATGGTTGCGCCGGCCAGATTTGCTCGAAACGTATGAGTTAACGGAACAACAAAAAAAATGGATCGAACAATGGAAAAAAAACGAACGGTAACTATTGCATCCGTTACATCTTTATGATAGTATAAACGTTGTGACTTATGTCGCACGTAAAACGATGTTCCGCTGCTATGAACGATACACATAAGCATGAGCATCTGTTGGAAGGAGATGAAGATGATGCATCATTTAATTCAAGAAATTACAAAAGAACAACTACGTAACGATCTTCCAGAATTTCGCCCTGGTGACACGGTGCGCGTTCACGTGAAAGTTGTTGAAGGAAACCGTGAACGTATCCAAGTATTCGAGGGCGTTGTTATCAAGCGCCGTGGTGGTGGAATTAGCGAAACATTTACAGTTCGTAAAGTATCTTACGGTGTAGGTGTTGAGCGTACATTCCCATTACACACGCCGAAGATTGCTAAATTAGAAGTTGTTCGTCGCGGTAAAGTTCGTCGTGCGAAATTGTACTACTTGCGTCAACTCCGCGGTAAAGCAGCACGCATCAAAGAAATCATCTAACACAAAAGAAATGATTGCAAGGAGCTTGATCATCAAGCTCCTTTTTCAACATTCATCATATAGGTGGGAGAAGGATGGAAAAACAAAAGAATGAATGGTTTGAATGGTTAAAAGCGATTTTCATTGCGGTGGCATTAGCAGGAGGTATTCGCTATTTCATTTTCGCCCCAATCATCGTTGAAGGGGAGTCGATGATGCCGACGTTACATAATCAAGACCGAATGATCGTCAATAAAATCGCCTATAAAATTGGCGAGCCAGAACGGTTTGATATTATTGTGTTTCATGCCGAAGAAGGAAAAGATTATATTAAGCGCGTCATTGGATTGCCAGGCGACCGGATTGAATATAAAAATGATACGTTATACGTCAACGGGAAGCCTTACAAAGAACCTTACTTAGATGACGAGAAAAAACAACTGTTTGATGGCCCATTAACAGAGTCGTTTACACTTGAAGAGTTGTGGGGAAGAAAAACCGTTCCTGAAGGTCATTTATTCGTACTCGGAGATAATCGCAGATACAGCAAAGATAGCCGCCATATCGGATTTATTCCGATGGAAAAAGTTGTAGGGAAAACGTCGGTCGTTTATTGGCCTCTTTCTGATGCGCGCATTGTTGAATAACATAACTAAAGTAGGTGGCAACGATGACGATTCAATGGTTCCCCGGCCATATGGCAAAAGCGAAACGGGAAGTGACAGAAAAATTAAAACTTATCGATATCGTATTTGAGCTAGTAGATGCCCGCATTCCTATTTCATCGCGCAATCCGTTAATTGATGAAATTGTGGCGAATAAACCGCGCATCATATTGTTAAACAAAGCGGATATGGCTGATCCCGATGTGACAAAACAATGGATCGACTTTTTCGCTGCACAGCAAATTGACGCCATTGCGATCGATTCGCAAAGCGGAACAGGCGTCAAGCAAATGGTAGCGGTCGCAAAAGAGAAGTTGCGCCCAAAATTTGAAAAAATGATAGCGAAGGGAATTAAACGTCCTCGGGCGATGCGTGCGCTTATTGTCGGCATTCCAAACGTCGGAAAATCAACGCTCATTAACCGACTCGCAGGAAAACATATTGCCAAAACAGGCGATACACCGGGAGTGACAAAAGCGCAACAATGGATTAAAGTCGGCAAAGAGCTCGAGCTACTTGATACGCCCGGAATTTTATGGCCGAAGTTTGAAGATGAAGAAGTCGGATACAAACTTGCAACGACGGGAGCGATTAAAGATACCATTTTAAACTTACAAGACGTTGCTGTGTATGCGTTACGTTTTTTATCTACTCATTATCCCGATCGTTTAAAAGAACGATATGCGCTTGCGGACATTCCAGAAGACATCGTCCAATTGTTTGATGACATCGGAAAAAAACGAGGATGTTTAGCCGCTGGTGGTGTCGTCGACTACGATAAAGTTGCTGAGCTTGTGTTGCGCGATATTCGTACAGAAAAATTAGGCCGACTCAGTTTTGACCGTCTGTAAGGTTCGCATAAGCGAGCCTTTATTTTTTTGTTTATTTGTCGATAAAAGAGGTAAGGGGTGATGACGGTGAATATACAAGAAATAAAAAAAAGACTACAAACGATTCACGATGAAACAGATGAATGGTTTCAACAACTTTTGCATGATGAACGAAAAGGCGTCCAGCGTCTCATTCAACAATGGTATAAGCAAAAAGAAGAAGAAAAACGGGAACGCGAACGTTTTTTGCATATGTTGCAATATGAACAGGCGCTATACGACAAAGGAATCCGCTACATCGCGGGGGTAGATGAAGTAGGACGAGGGCCGCTAGCTGGTCCGGTTGTTGCCGCAGCAGTGATTTTACCAAAAGATGTGTATCTCCCTCATGTAGACGATTCAAAAAAACTATCGGAAATGAAGCGAGAGCAGTTGTTTTCTATCATTCAACAAACGGCGCTTGCGATCGGTATTGGCATCGTTAGCGCACGCGAAATTGATGAGCTAAACATTTACGAAGCGACGAAAAAAGCGATGATGCAAGCTGTCCACGCGCTTGCGATCGCTCCCGAGCATTTGCTCATTGATGCGATGCACATTCCACTATCTATTCCACAAACATCGATCATTAAAGGGGATGCGCATAGCGTCTCCATTGCAGCAAGTTCCATTATCGCGAAAGTGACGCGCGATCGCATGATGAAACAGTTAGGTGAGAAATATCCACAATACGGATTTGAAAAGCATATGGGATACGGCACGAAAGAGCATTTGCAAGCGATTGAGCGATATGGAGTCATTGAAGAACATCGTCGTTCGTTTGCGCCGATTCGCGAACGATTAAAGCGAGGAGAATGAGATGAACGTTCAATGGTTGCGTACGTTATTTGATGATGCACAAACGATACGTTTACCGAAAGCACCGACGTTTCACGTTGGTGACATCATTTATGGAAAAATCGAAAAAATAACCGAAGATCGGACAGCGCTCGTTCGGATCGGCAGTCATACGCTGACGGCCGAACTGCAGTCACCCGTTAAAGAAGGTGAAACATATACGTTTCACGTGCAAAAAACATCCCCACTTGAGCTGAAAATATTGCAACATACAGCAAAGCTGACAGATGAAGAAAGCGTCAGCCGTTATTTTCGTTTACCGATGAATGAACAAACGAAGGCGCTCGTTCGTTGGATGATGGATGAATCTTTTACATTTAAAAAACATGACATGTCCCTCATTCGACAATGGTTGCAAACAGGTGGTAAAAAAGAAGCCCAAGCAATCAAATGGCTGTTCATGCACGATTTGCCGCTTCGTGATGATATATTTCGTGCGTTCGTTGCTTTGCAAGATGATCGACCGCTATATGAACAACAACTCACGCTGGCGATGATGATCGATGGCTTTCACCCGAAAGGAACGTTAGCAAAACTTTCTTCTTATTTGCGCCATATGCCGACGCTTTCTTCTTTTTCGCCTGAACATATTCGACAACTGCTTGAAGAGACGATGAAACAACAAGATGAATGGCTCGTTTTATTGCAAACAGCAGCAGAAGAAGCGCCAGGTGAGTTAAAAACGGAGATTATCTCATTACTTGATCGAGTGAAAGCATATCAGTTGTTATCAACAAACAACGATTCGCTCCAACATATATTTACTCAATTTCCGTTATTCATCGGGACGCATGCAACAGATGTGACGATTCAATGGCGCGGAAAACAACGAGAAAACGGAAAAATGGATACAGACTATTGTCGCATTTTATTTTATTTGACGCTTGCGACGTTAAAAGAAACGATTGTAGACGTTCATATTCAACAACGTATCGTTCATATTTCGATCATCAATGACACGCCCGGTGTGGAACTGTATGCATCCGCCCTTGAGCCGCCACTAAAGGAGAAGCTTGCTGAACATGGCTACACGCTTTCTTCTATTTCCGTTAAAACGCCGATGAACAAGCGAAGTGACCGTTTACTTGTTGAACCATTTTCTTATAAAGGAGTCGATTATCGCATATGAAACGAAAGCGCGCCGTTGCTTTATCGTACGACGAACAACATATCGCCCCTGTCGTTGTAGCAAAAGGAGAAGGAGCTGTGGCTGATCGCATCATTGAACGCGCGAAACAATACGACGTCCCCATTTATGAAGATGAAACGCTCGCAACGATGCTCGGTCAATTACAATTAAACGAAACGATTCCAGAAGAACTGTACAAAGTTGTTGCTGAAGTATTTGCATTTATTTATCAAGTCGAAAAAAAGGTGGAGGGGCGATGACAACGATCGCTTCTTTTTCTTTTGTTAAAGAATTTTCTGTCTAAATGGTAGACAACTGACAAAGTATCATTATACAATGAAAGCGCTAGTACTTTTATTTTTATACATAGGAGGATGGGGTATGAATATTCATGAGTATCAAGGAAAAGAGATCCTCAGAAGCTACGGAGTGAGCGTGCCGAACGGCCGTGTGGCGTTCACGGTTGAAGAAGCGGTTGAGGCGGCGAAAGAGCTCGGCAGTAGCGTTTGTGTCGTGAAAGCGCAAATTCATGCCGGCGGTCGCGGAAAAGCAGGGGGAGTAAAAGTCGCAAAAAGTTTAGAAGAAGTTCGTACATATGCGAGTGAGCTGTTAGGGAAAGTGCTTGTCACACATCAAACAGGTCCAGAAGGAAAAGAAGTAAAGCGTCTTTTAATCGAAGAAGGATGCGACATTAAAAAAGAATATTACATCGGGCTTGTTGTTGATCGTGCGACATCCCGCGTTGTTTTAATGGGATCAGAAGAAGGCGGAACAGAAATTGAAGAAGTCGCAGCGAAAACGCCAGAGAAAATTTTTAAAGAGTACATCGACCCAGCTGTCGGCTTACAAGCGTTTCAAGCGCGTCGTATGGCGTTTAACATCAACATTCCAAAAGAGCTCGTCAACCAAGCAGTCAAATTTATGTTAGGGTTATACCAAGTGTTCGTTGAAAAAGATTGTTCGATTGCTGAAATTAACCCGCTTGTCGTGACTGGCGACGGAAAAGTGATGGCGCTTGATGCAAAGCTTAACTTCGATTCGAACGCGCTATATCGTCATAAAGACATTTTAGAATACCGCGATTTAGACGAAGAAGATCCAAAAGAAGTGGAAGCGTCAAAATACGACTTAAACTACATTTCGCTTGACGGAAACATTGGTTGCATGGTAAACGGTGCGGGCTTAGCGATGGCAACAATGGACATTATTAAGTATTATGGCGGCGAGCCAGCAAACTTTTTAGACGTTGGTGGCGGTGCGACGACAGAGAAAGTCACAGAAGCGTTTAAAATCATTTTATCCGACCCGAACGTCAAAGGCATTTTCGTTAACATTTTTGGCGGCATTATGAAATGTGACGTCATCGCAAACGGCATTGTTGAAGCGACGAAGCAAGTCGGTTTAAACCTTCCGCTTGTCGTTCGTTTAGAAGGAACGAACGTCGAATTAGGGAAAAAGATTTTAGAGGAATCCGGACTAAACATTACAGCGGCTGAATCGATGGCGGACGGCGCGCAAAAAATCGTTTCGTTAGTAAGCTAATAGAAGGGATGGGAGAAACGTGAGCGTTTTTGTTAATAAAGATACGAAAGTAATCGTGCAAGGAATTACAGGTTCACAAGGATTGTTCCATACGAAACAAATGATTGAATATGGTACAAACATCGTTGGTGGGGTGACACCAGGAAAAGGCGGTACAGAAGTAGAAGGCGTACCTGTGTTTGATACGGTTTCAGAAGCGGTTGAAAAAACAGGAGCGAACGCTTCAGTCATTTATGTTCCGCCAGCATTTGCGGCAGATGCTATTATGGAAGCAGTTGATGCAGAAATCGACTTAGTTGTTTGTATTACAGAAGGCATCCCTGTATTAGATATGGTCAAAGTGAAGCGCTACATGGAAGGCAAGAAAACGCGCTTAATTGGACCAAACTGCCCAGGCGTTATCACACCAGAAGAATGTAAAATTGGTATTATGCCAGGCTATATTCATAAAAAAGGGCATGTCGGCATCGTTTCGCGCTCTGGTACGTTAACGTATGAAGCGGTTCACCAATTAACACAAGCAGGCATCGGGCAATCGACAGCGGTTGGGATTGGCGGTGACCCAGTCAATGGAACAAACTTCATCGACGTATTAAAGGCGTTTAACGAAGATGAAGACACATATGCGGTCATTATGATCGGAGAAATTGGTGGAACGGCAGAAGAAGAAGCGGCCGAATGGGTAAAAGCGAACATGACAAAACCGGTTGTCGGCTTTATCGGCGGACAAACAGCACCTCCAGGAAAGCGCATGGGACATGCTGGTGCGATCATTTCTGGCGGAAAAGGAACGGCGGAAGAAAAAATTAAAACGATGACAGCATGCGGCATTAAAGTCGCAGAAACGCCAGCAGTGATTGGCGAAACGCTCATCTCTGTATTAAAAGAACGCGGCTTATACGAAAAGTGTAAAACACATTAATAATCGCGAATCGTCCTAAGGCACAAACCTTAGGACGATTTTTATAAATAGGAGGGATATCATGTACGATACAACTCGCGAACGGCTCATCCATTTGCATCATTGTCGTGGCATCGGGTGGAAAAGTATCGCACGCTTGCTTCATGCAGACCCATCGCTAGCCTCCATTTTTCATCTTTCGTCACAACAACTTCAACGACTACTTCCGATCCCCCAAAAACATTTCACTGCTTTTTTCCATGATTTGCATTGTCACAAATTGAAACGTATGATAAAAACATATGAGGAACAAAACATTCATATTGTAACAATAAAAGATGATGGTTATCCGGAGTGGCTGAAACATATATATGATCCACCGTGGGTACTATATGCGAAAGGAAACGTAGCGTTGCTTAAGCGAAAAAAAATAATTAGCGTCGTAGGGACACGGACGCCCACTCGTCAAGGAATCGCAGCGATGCATATCGTCCTTCCGCCCCTCATTCAAAACGGCTGGATCGTTGTGAGCGGACTAGCAAAAGGTATTGATGCTGAAGCACATCGTTTATGTTTACGGCATCATGGTGAAACAATTGCGGTCATTGCGGGCGGATTGCATTACATATACCCACCTGAAAATGAATCATTATTTCGACAATTAGTGACAACGCAATTAATTATTTCAGAATATCCACCATTCGTTCGCCCACAGACGTGGCATTTTCCGATGCGCAATCGCATCATTAGCGGTTTGTCGCTCGGTACGCTTGTTGTACAAGCAAAAGAGCGAAGCGGCTCGCTCATCACCGCTCATTTTGCGCTCCAGCAAGGAAGAGAAGTGTTTGCGATTCCCGGTGACATCACAACAAAAGAGGCGCTCGGGACTAATCGGTTGATTCAACAAGGAGCAAAATTAATATTGTCAAGTGAAGATATTGAGGAGGAATTTCGACATCTTTTTACATGAATGAAAGAGAAAATCGAAAAATGATGTTTGACAAATGAACGAATCATCATTAATAATAATGAGGATTTTACTTTACGAATTACCTCTTGAGGGAGGGCAAAATAATGTCAGACTACTTAGTCATTGTAGAGTCGCCAGCCAAGGCGAAAACGATTGAAAGATATTTAGGAAAAAAGTATAAAGTAAAAGCATCAATGGGCCACGTGCGCGATTTGCCAAAAAGTCAAATGGGCGTTGACATACAAAATGATTATGAACCGAAGTATATTACGATTCGCGGAAAAGGTTCGGTTATTAAAGAATTGAAAACAGCGGCGAAAAAAGCAAAAAAAGTATTTCTTGCAGCTGACCCGGATCGCGAAGGGGAAGCGATTGCTTGGCATTTAGCACATGTACTTGACTTAAATACGGATTCACCATGTCGCGTCGTATTTAACGAAATTACGAAAGATGCGATTAAACAGTCATTTGAACAGCCGCGCACCATTAATATGCATTTAGTTCATGCACAACAAGCGCGTCGTGTACTCGATCGTCTTGTCGGCTACAACATTAGCCCATTGCTTTGGAAAAAAGTAAAAAAAGGGTTAAGCGCAGGACGCGTGCAGTCTGTTGCCCTTCGCCTAATTATTGATCGCGAAAAAGAAATTCAATCGTTTCAACCTGAAGAATATTGGACGATTCAAGGCACGTTCATGAAGGGAAACGACACATTTGAAGCGCAATTTTATCGTTTGGGCAGCGAATCATTTGATTTAAAGACGGAGCAAGACGTACAACATGTATTAAATCATATTCAAGGCAATGAATTTTTCGTTACAGCGGTAACGAAAAAAGAGCGAAAACGCAATCCTGTTGCCCCGTTTATTACATCGTCATTGCAACAAGAGGCGGCGCGAAAATTAAATTTCCGTACGAGAAAGACGATGATGGTTGCTCAGCAACTATATGAGGGGATTGACCTTGGAAGCGAAGGAACGGTCGGTTTAATTACATATATGCGTACAGACTCCACGCGCGTATCAGAAAGCGCTCAACAAGAGGCGATACAGTATATTGAACAGACATTCGGTACATCATATGTAGCGACAGAAAAAAGAAAAGAAAAACAAAAAGCGAATGCGCAAGACGCACACGAAGCGATTCGGCCAACGTCCGTCTGGCGTCATCCTAGCGCGATTAAGCCGCATGTCACACGCGATCAATATCAGCTATACAAACTCATTTGGGAGCGCTTTATCGCAAGCCAAATGGCGCCAGCTGTGCTCGATACGGTAGCAATCGAGCTATCAAACGGCTCGGTCGTCTTTCGTGCGACTGGTTCTACAGTCAAGTTTCCAGGTTTTATGAAAGTGTATGTGGAAGGAACGGACGATCCGAAAGATGAGCAACAACGACTATTGCCAGACTTTGTTGAAGGAGAGCGCGTATTTAGTAAAGATATCGAAGGAAAACAGCATTTCACGCAGCCTCCACCGCGCTATACGGAAGCCCGCCTTGTGAAAACGCTAGAAGAGCTCGGCATCGGTCGCCCATCGACATATGCACCAACGCTTGATACGATTCAAAAACGGAATTACGTAACGCTTGAAAATAAGCGATTTGTCCCGACCGAACTTGGGGAAATTGTACTTGATTTAATGATGCAGTTTTTCCCGGAAATTTTAGACGTCGAATTTACAGCAAAAATGGAAAAAAGCTTAGACGATATTGAAGAAGGAAAAGTCGAATGGGTGCGCATCATCGATGAATTTTATCGCGAGTTTGAAAAACGGTTAAAAATTGCGGAAGTTGAAATGGAAAAAGTTGAAATAGCCGATGAATCAGCAGATGTCGATTGCGAAGTATGTGGAAGCCCGATGGTGTACAAAATGGGACGCTTCGGAAAGTTTATCGCCTGCTCAAACTTCCCACAATGTCGCAATACAAAAGCGATCGTTAAAGACATCGGTGTGAAATGTCCGCGTTGCCATGAAGGGAACATTGTGGAACGAAAAAGCAAAAAGAAACGAATGTTTTACGGCTGCGATCGTTTTCCGACGTGCGACTTTGTTTCATGGGATAAACCGATCAGTCGTCCGTGTCCGAAATGCGGTGGCATGCTTGTCGAGAAAAAAGGGAAAAAGAGCGTGCACATTCAATGCACGCAATGCGAATATAACGAACAACAGTAAGGTGAGGCGCATACCCTCACCCATTTTATCGAGGAGGGAATATGAATGGAAGTAACAGTAATTGGAGCAGGATTAGCAGGAAGCGAAGCCGCATGGCAACTTGCCAAACGTGGCATTCGTGTCAAATTGTATGAAATGCGTCCGGTGAAACAAACTCCTGCGCATCATACCGACAAATTTGCTGAACTCGTATGCAGTAACTCGTTGCGTGCGAATACATTAACGAATGCAGTTGGCGTGTTAAAAGAAGAAATGCGCCGATTAGACTCTGTCATTATGAAAGCAGCGGACTCTTGTTCCGTGCCAGCTGGTGGAGCTTTAGCTGTTGACCGTCATGAATTTGCTGCCAAAGTAACAGAAATGGTTACGAATCATCCGAATGTGACTGTTGTGCGTGAGGAAGTGACGTCGATTCCAACCGGTCCGACGATTATAGCAACCGGTCCGTTAACATCGCAACCGCTTTCGGAACAGCTTCAAGCGTTAACAGGAGAAGCATATTTATATTTTTACGATGCCGCTGCACCGATTGTTGAGAAAGAAAGCATTGATATGGAAAAAGTATATATAAAGTCTCGCTATGACAAAGGGGAAGCAGCATATATTAACTGCCCGATGACAGAAGAGGAGTTTGAACGATTTTATGATGCGCTCATTTCTGCTGAAACGGTGCCTTTAAAAGAGTTTGAAAAAGAAATTTATTTTGAAGGATGTATGCCCATTGAAGTGATGGCGCGACGTGGAAAAAAGACGTTGTTGTTTGGACCAATGAAACCAGTCGGTTTAGAAGATCCACGTACAGGCAAACGTCCTTTTGCCGTCGTCCAGCTTCGTCAAGATGATGCCGCTGGAACGTTGTACAATATTGTCGGTTTCCAAACGCATTTAAAATGGGGGGCACAAAAAGAAGTCATTCGCCTCATTCCAGGGCTTGAACAAGCTGAAATTGTGCGATATGGCGTGATGCATCGCAATACGTTTATTAATTCGCCGAAATTATTAAAACCGACGTATCAATATAAAGAAAGAGAAGATTTATTTTTCGCAGGACAAATGACCGGTGTTGAAGGATATGTTGAGTCGGCAGCATCAGGACTTGTGGCGGGGATTAATGCCGCGCATTATGTGCTCGGAAAAGAGCTTGTTGTGTTTCCGCAAGAAACGGCAATCGGCAGCATGGCTCATTATATTACATCAGCGAATCCGAAACATTTTCAACCGATGAATGCAAACTTTGGCCTTTTCGCTCCGCTTGATGAGACGATTAAAGACAAAAAGATAAAAAATGAACGGTATGCACAACGGGCATTAGAAACGATTCAGAATTTTTTAAAAAAGTTGTAAAATTCATTGCAAGAGCTACTAAATTGTGCTACTATTTAGTAGCTCTTATGGGGTGATCGAATGGGAAATGTGAATTTTACGTTAAATTTGTTCATTGAATATTTACAAATAGAAAAAAATTATTCAGAATATACAATTGCGTGTTATAAGCATGATATTGGCGAATTTTTCGAATTTATGGAGCGTGAACAAATTAAACAATTGCAACAAGTATCTTATAGTGACGTCCGTTTATTTTTAACCGAGCTTCATCAACGAAAGCAGTCAAGTCGTTCGATTGCCCGAAAAATGTCAAGCTTGCGTAGCTTTTATAAATTTTTATTGCGAGAAAAAATCGTGTCCGAAAATCCGTTTGCGCTTGCATCGCTGCCGAAAAAAGAGCAGAAAATTCCACACTTTTTGTACCCAGACGAATTAGAACAGCTGTTTGTTGTCAATGATTTGAATACGGCGATCGGTCAACGAAATCAGGCGATGATCGAACTGTTGTATGCAACAGGTATTCGCGTAAGTGAATGTTGTAACATTCGCTTATCGCATATTGATTTTTCCGTATGTACCATTTTAATTTCCGGCAAAGGAAACAAACAGCGCTATGTTCCGTTTGGTACGTATGCGAAAGAAGCACTTGAACGATATATACAAGACGGACGTCAGCAGCTAGCAAGCAAAGCGAAGACACCGACGGATGCACTTTTTTTAAATGCGCGTGGAGGTGCATTGACGCCAAGAGGAGTGCGTCACATTTTAAATGACATCGTCGAACGAGCGGCACTTTCTTTGAAAGTAAGCCCCCATACGTTTCGCCATACGTTTGCGACACACTTGTTGAATGAAGGGGCTGATTTACGTTCGGTGCAGGAATTGTTAGGTCATGCACATCTTTCATCAACGCAAGTGTATACACATGTAACGAAAGATCATTTGCGCTACGTTTATTTACATTCCCATCCGCGGGCATAAAAAGGAGGATGTTTATGAGTCAATTTCATGCGACGACGATATTTGCAATTCGCCATCAAGGAAAAGGAGCGATGGCGGGTGATGGTCAAGTGACGTTCGGCAACGCTGTAGTGATGAAACATACCGCCCGGAAAATTCGTAAACTTTTTCATGGTAACGTGTTAGCTGGTTTTGCGGGAGCAGTGGCGGATGCGTTTACGCTGTTTGAAATGTTTGAAGGGAAGTTAGAAGAATATAACGGGAATTTACAGCGTGCTGCGGTTGAATTGGCGAAAGAATGGCGGAGCGACAAAGTGTTACGCCGATTAGAAGCGATGTTGATCGTCATGGACGCCACGCATTTACTACTTATTTCTGGAACGGGCGAAGTTATCGAGCCAGACGATGGCATATTAGCGATCGGCTCCGGTGGAAATTATGCGTTAGCAGCTGGTAGAGCGTTAAAAGCGTACGCAGGTGAACATTTAACAGCGAAGCAAATTGCACAAGCAGCATTAAAAGTGGCGAGCGATATTTGCGTGTACACAAACGATTGCATTATTGTCGAAGAGCTGTAGAGGGGGGAGCGGCATGTTAACGCCAAAACAAATTGTCGAAAAGCTTGATCAATTTATCGTCGGTCAGCATGAAGCAAAAAAAGCGGTGGCCATTGCGCTGAGAAATCGTTACCGTCGCAGTTTATTAGATGAAAAATTGCGCGATGAAGTCGTGCCGAAAAATATTTTAATGATTGGACCAACAGGTGTCGGAAAAACAGAAATTGCGCGGCGATTAGCGAAACTTGTTGGCGCTCCATTCGTAAAAGTAGAGGCAACAAAATTTACGGAAGTCGGTTATGTTGGTCGCGACGTTGAATCGATGGTACGCGACCTCGTTGAAACGTCTGTGCGCATCGTCAAAGAGAAAAAAATGAACGAAGTAAAAGAGCAAGCGGAGCAATTGGCGAACAAACGGCTTGTTGAACTGCTTGTACCCGGAAAAACAAAACAACCGATGAAAAATCCGTTCGAACTTTTGTTTGGTGGTACGCAAGAGCAGGCGGATAGCGGGCACGAAGAACAGCATATTGCTGAGAAGCGGAGACAAATCGCTTGGAAACTAGCAAACGGTGAGCTGGAGGATGAATTGGTCACCGTGGAAATTGAAGAGCAGCAACCGCTTATGTTTGATTTATTTCAAGGCGCTGGCATGGAGCAAATGGGCGTGAATATGCAAGACATGCTCAGTAGCTTTATGCCGAAAAAGCGGAAAAAAAGAAAATTGAAAGTCAGAGAAGCCCGTCATGTACTAGCAAACGAAGAAGCGCAAAAGCTTATTGACATGGACGAAGTGACGCAAGAAGCGATTCGGCTAGCAGAACAATCAGGTATTATTTTTATTGATGAAATTGATAAAATTGCTCGAAAAGGGCAAGCTGGTTCATCAGCTGACGTTTCGCGTGAAGGTGTGCAGCGCGACATTTTGCCGATTGTTGAAGGTTCAACCGTCATGACGAAATATGGACCAGTTAAAACGGACTACATGTTATTTATTGCGGCCGGGGCGTTTCATATGGCGAAACCGTCTGATTTAATTCCAGAATTGCAAGGACGTTTTCCGATTCGCGTAGAATTGACGAAGCTTACCGTCGATGATTTCGTCAAAATATTAGTCGAACCAAATAACGCACTTTTAAAACAATATGTTGCTTTGCTTGCGACAGAAGGTATACAACTTGAATTTTCTGACGATGCTATTCGTAAAATTGCCGAAGTTGCTTTTGAAGTCAATCAACAAACAGATAACATCGGCGCGCGCCGTCTTCATACGATTATGGAAAAACTGTTAGAAGATTTGTTGTATGAAGCGCCGGATGTGCATTTGGAAAAGATTGTGATCACCCCACAATATGTTGAGAAGAAACTAGGTAACATTGTGCGAAATAAAGATTTAAGTCAGTTTATTTTATAAGGAGGATGCAATATGAATTTACTTGAAAAAACAAGAAAAATTAATGCGATGTTACAAAACGCAGCTGGAAAACCAGTAAACTTTAAAGAAATGGCAGAAACGCTTTGCGAAGTGATCGAGGCAAACGTGTTCGTTTTAAGTCGTCGTGGGAAGCTACTCGGCTTTGCGATTAAACAAACGATTGAAAACGAACGAATGAAAAAAATGTTAGCTGATCGTCAATTTCCAGAAGAGTATACGAAAAATTTATTTAACATTACGGAAACATCACCAAACCTTGATATTAATAGCGAGTATACCGCATTTCCTGTCGAAAATAAAGACTTATTTAAAAACGGTTTAACGACGATCGTGCCGATTATCGGTGGCGGTGAGCGCCTTGGAACACTTATTTTATCTCGCTTAGACAAAGAGTTTCATGATGACGATTTAATTTTAGCTGAATACGGAGCAACCGTTGTCGGAATGGAAATTTTACGTGAAAAAGCGGAAGAAATTGAAGAGGAAGCGCGTAGCAAAGCGGTTGTTCAAATGGCAATTAGCTCACTTTCCTATAGTGAATTAGAAGCGATCGAACATATTTTTGAAGAATTAGATGGGACAGAAGGCTTGCTTGTGGCAAGCAAAATTGCTGACCGCGTCGGTATTACACGTTCAGTCATTGTTAATGCGCTTCGCAAACTAGAAAGTGCCGGAGTTATTGAATCTCGTTCGCTCGGGATGAAAGGAACGTACATTAAAGTATTAAACGATAAGTTTTTAACAGAACTTGAGAAATTAAAACATCATTAAAAACAAGCAGGCATCTTTCTCGCGAAGATGCCTCTTTTGTTAAAGTATGTGAAAAATAGTCCAATGTTCCCTATATACATTATGTAAATAATTTTTTACAATAAGGGTAAGATGTCGAACGGTGTCTTTACAAGGAGGAATATGTCGTGAAATTGTTTTCGAATACAATACAAATATTAGAACAAGGGTTAAATTATTCATCGTTGAAACAAAAAGTAATCGCCAACAACATTGCGAATGTCGATACACCGAATTTTAAAGCGAAAGACGTTCAATTTCGAACGGAATTCCATCAAGCATTGCAAGCATATCGCACCGATCCGCGCCATTTTGAATTTAAAGGCGGAACAAGCAAATTTCTCGTGACAACTAAAAACGATCTCGTTTACAATCATAATAACAATAATGTCGATTTAGATAAAGAAATGTCGGATTTAGCGCAAAACCAAATTTATTACAACGCGTTAGTTGAACGGTTGAACGGAAAGTTTAACTCTTTGAAAACGGTCATTAAGGGAGGAAAATAATATATGTTTCAAAGTTTCAATGTATCCGCCTCTGCGTTAACAGCTCAGCGGTTACGCATGGATGTCATTTCCGCAAATATGGCAAACGTCGATACGACTCGTGCGAAAATGGTCGATGGGAAATGGCAGCCATATCGTCGCAAAATGGTTGTCATGCAACCAAACGAATCGTTTTCCTCTTTTTTAAACAAAGCGATGAACGAGCGGTCAGCAGGTGGAGTAAAAGTAACGAAAATTGTTGAGGATCAAACGCCATTTAAACTTGTCTATGACCCATCTCATCCGGATGCAGATGAAAACGGATATGTGCAGCTACCAAACGTAGATCCGTTAAAAGAAATGGTCGATTTAATGAGCGCCACACGCTCGTATGAAGCGAATGTGACGGTGTTAAACGCAACGAAAGGAATGTTAATGAAGGCGTTAGAAATCGGAAAATAGGGGGAATAAGCGATGATTGATCGCATTCAACGTATAGCTTTATCGCCAACTGTACAGCAGCAAGCGATCAAGCCTGCTGAAGCACAGCGAGCATTTTCACAATTTCTAAAGGAAGCAATTCATGAAGTTAATAAACAACAAATTGAGTCAGACCAGCTGACAACGAAGTTAGCAAAAGGAGAAAACGTTGATTTGCACAATGTGATGATCGCTTCACAAAAAGCAAGTGTGTCGCTTCAATTAGCAATTGAAGTGCGCAATAAAGTGATCGAAGCATATCAAGAAGTGATGAGAATGCAAGTATAGACCTCATGAGATAGCGGAGGAAGCATATGAACGAGCGATTAAAACAAGCGATAGAACGATTAAAATTGTTTTGGAGCGAGAGAACAAAACAACAAAAAATGATGGCTTTAGGTCTTGTAGGATTGTTGGTTGTTGCCGTTGCGCTTACCGCTTTTTTGGCGACGCGAACGAATTTTGTTCCTCTCTACAGCAATTTATCGCCGCAAGAAGCGGGACAAATTAAAGCGACGCTTGACCAGCGGGGGATTAAGTCGCAAATTACGGATAACGGCACGACGATTTTAGTGCCGGAACAGCTTGTCAATACGTTAAAAGTCGAACTAGCCGCCGAAGGCATTCCCGATAGCGGAAGCATCGATTATTCGTTTTTCGGAAAAAACTCTGGTTTCGGTATGACAGATAACGAATTTAACGTATTAAAAATTGAGGCGATGCAAACCGAACTTGCCAATTTAATAAAAAGTATCGACGGGGTAGAAGACGCAAAGGTGATGATTAATCTACCCCAGCCGACGATCTTTGTTGGCGACCAACAGGAAGAGGCATCTGCATCGATCGTTTTGAAAACAAAAGCGGGATATAAATTTAATGAGCAGCAAATTAAATCATTATACCACCTTGTTTCCAAAAGCGTGCCGAACCTTCCTACTGATAATATCGTCATTATGAACCAATATTTTGAGTACTTTGATTTAAAAAATGAAGAAAATTTTTCGTCCGGCAAGACGTTTGCTGAACAATATGAAGTGAAACAACAAATTGAACGCGACATTCAACGCCGCGTGCAACAAATGTTAGGAACGATGATGGGACAAGATAAAGTCGTCGTTTCTGTCACAGCCGACGTTGATTTTACACAAGAAAATCGTCAAGAAGAACTTGTTGAGCCAGTAGATAAAGAAAATATGGAAGGCATCGCTGTAAGCGTACAGCGCATTACAGAGACGTTTTCTGGACAAGGGGCTCAACCAGGCGGCACGACAGGCGTTGGAGAAAACACTGTACCAGGTTATCAAGGAGCAAATGGCGAGACAAACGGGGATTATGAGCGAATTGAGGAAACAATTAATAACGAGGTTAATAGAATAAAAAAGGAAATTGTTGCAAGTCCTTATAAAGTAAAAGATTTAGGCATTCAAGTGATGGTTGAACCGCCAACACCGAACGATCCAAACTCGCTTCCTGCACAAACGGTAGATGATATTACAAAAATTTTAGGAACGATTGTGCGGACGTCAGTCGATAAAGACGTTGCAGGACAATGGACGGATGCGGATTTACAAAATCGCGTCGTCGTTTCTGTGCAGCCGTTCAATGGAAAAGTGCAGTTTAATGAGCAAACATCAACTATTCCGACATGGGCATATATTGCCGGTGGCGGTGTGCTTGTAGTGCTTCTTGCGCTCATCGTCTTTTTATGGTTGCGCAAACGGAAGAAAGAAGAAATGGACGAACTGCCATTACAAGAAGAACAAGTGGCAGTACAAATTCCAGATGTAAACGAAGAAGTCGAAACAGAATCCACATTGCGTCGCAAGCAACTTGAAAAACTCGCAAAAGAAAAACCAGAAGAATTTGCGAAATTGCTAAGAACATGGCTTGCTGAGGAATAAAGGAGGGGATTGTATGGCAAAAAAAGGTGAATTAACAGGAAAGCAAAAAGCAGCCATTCTCCTCATTTCATTAGGACCAGACGTTTCAGCATCTGTATATAAACATTTATCTGAAGAAGAAATCGAAAAATTGACGCTCGAAATTTCAAACGTGCGCCAAGTGGATGCCGAGAAAAAAGAAACGATTTTAGAAGAGTTTCATCAAATCGCCTTAGCGCAAGACTACATTTCACAAGGCGGTATTGCTTATGCGAAACAAGTGCTTGAAAAAGCGCTTGGACCAGAGCAGGCGATGAACATTATTAACCGTCTCACGTCTGCGCTTCAAGTGCGCCCGTTTGATTTTGCGCGCAAGGCGGATCCAGCACAAATTTTAAACTTTTTGCAAAATGAACATCCACAAACGATTGCGCTTGTATTGTCGTATTTAGAACCAACGCAAGCAGGTCAAATTTTATCGGCGCTTCCGCAAGAAATGCAAGCGGATGTCGCACGCCGCATTGCGTTGATGGATCGCACATCGCCAGAAATGATTAATGAAGTCGAACAAGTGCTTGAACGGAAATTATCGACGACAGTTGTACAAGATTACACGCAAACAGGCGGTATTGAGGCGGTTGTCGAAGTGTTAAATGGCGTCGATCGAGCAACGGAACGAACGATTTTAGATGCACTCGAAATTCAAGATCCAGAATTAGCAGAAGAAATTAAAAAGCGCATGTTTGTCTTTGAAGATATTGTTACGCTTGATAATCGCGCTATTCAACGCGTTATTCGCGAAGTGGACAACGCCGACTTGTTGCTTGCGTTAAAAGTATCTAGCGATGAGGTGAAGGAAGTTGTATTCCGCAACATGTCTTCGCGCATGGCGGAAACGTTCAAAGAAGAAATGGAGTTTATGGGTCCTGTTCGCCTTCGCGACGTAGAAGAAGCACAATCTCGTATTGTTGCAGTCATTCGCCGTCTCGAAGAAGCGGGTGAAATTGTCGTCGCTCGTGGCGGAGGAGATGATATTATTGTCTAAAGTCATTAAAGCCCCGTTTGCCCGTACAAGTACCGAGCAACGGGCGGTCATTCAAGTGAGAAAAGTATGGTCTGACGTGCAACAAGAAGAACATGAACAACCTGCTGCCGAAACGATGATGCAACATGCACAAACGTTAATCGAGCAAGCGGAGCAACAAGCCGCACACATTCGTCAAGAAGCGGACATGTATTACGCATCTGTCCAACAACAAATTGCGGAAGAGCGAAAGCGATGGGAAGAAGAACGAAGCGAATGGATAAACGAAGCGCGTCAAGAAGGATATGCGATCGGTTTGGAACAAGGGCGCGAAGAAGGATTTCAACAGTACATGGAGGCAATTCGTGAAGCGAAGAAGATTGCACAATCCGCCAATGAACAGTTTTATCACATGTTGCAGTCGGCCGATGAAACGATTTTACTTGTTGCATGCAAAGTAGCGGAACGAATTATCGGTGAGCGTCTTGCTGAAAATAAAGAACATTTTCTTGGCCTTGTGAAACAAGTCATTCAAGAAGTTCGTGAACATGAAGAAGTAAAAATGTACGTGCATCCATCGTACTATGATGTCGTCGTTCGGCAAAAAGATGAGTTAAAGGCGTTGTTTAGTCATGAGGTTCATTTGTTTATTTATCCTGATGAAACGTTAAACGAAACAAGTTGTATTGTTGAAACGCCGTTCGGACGTATTGATGCAAGCGTTGACACGCAACTCGAGCAATTGAAACTACAATTGCTTGAGCGAATTGAGGGGGCAAACGAATGAACTGGCAAGCACTCATCAATGAAATTGAGTTGCTCGACCCATATAAACGATTTGGCAAAGTCACACGCGTTATCGGTTTAATGATCGAAGCAAAAGGCCCGGAAAGTTCAATTGGTGATGTGTGCTACATTCATATCGGCCACAAAAAAAAGAAAAAAATTCAAGCGGAAGTCGTCGGCTTTCGTGATGAATATGTGCTTTTAATGCCGTATGCAACCGTTCAAGACATCGCCCCAGGTTGCATTGTAGAGGCAACGGGGGCTCCGCTTGAAATAAAAGTCGGTTCAGCGCTTGTCGGACGTGTTATTGACGCATTAGGAGCCCCGCTTGACGGTCAACCGCTTCCAAAAGGATTGACGGCTGTTCCAATCGATCGCCAACCGCCCAATCCAATGACGCGTCCTCCGATTTCAGAGCCAATTGAAGTCGGGGTGAAAATGATCGATAGTTTATTAACGGTCGGAAAAGGGCAACGTGTTGGTATTTTTGCTGGTTCAGGTGTTGGAAAAAGTACGTTAATGGGGATGATTGCTCGCAATACAAATGCGGATTTAAACGTTATCGCACTCATCGGTGAACGCGGACGCGAAGTGCGAGAATTTATTGAACGCGATCTTGGTCCCGAAGGATTAAAACGCTCCATTGTCGTTGTTGCGACATCTGATCAGCCTGCCCTCATGCGCATCAAAGGGGCGTATACAGCGACAGCCATTGCGGAATATTTTCGCGATCAAGGACTAAACGTCATGTTTATGATGGATTCCGTCACGCGTGTGGCGATGGCGCAACGTGAAGTTGGATTAGCTGTCGGTGAGCCACCGACAACGAAAGGATATACGCCGTCCGTTTTTGCGATTTTACCAAAACTACTTGAACGGACAGGAACGAATGAACATGGAACGATTACCGCTTTTTATACGGTGCTCGTTGATGGCGATGATATGAATGAACCGATTGCTGATACAGTTCGAGGCATTTTAGATGGTCATTTCGTATTAGAACGCCAACTAGCCAATAAAGGTCAATATCCAGCAATTAACGTATTAAAAAGTGTAAGCCGCGTCATGAACTACATTGTGACGCCAGAGCATCGAAAAGTGGCAGAAAAATTGCGTGAGTTGTTGGCGACGTATGTGCAGTCTGAAGATTTAATTCAAATCGGTGCCTATAAACGAGGATCGTCGCGAGAAATCGACGAAGCGATCCGTTATTATCCGAAAATTATTTCGTTTTTAAAACAAGATGTTCATGAATGTTATACAATAAACGAAAGTGTTCAACAGTTGTTTCAACTTATCGAACAAGGGTGAATAGGCGATGACATCATTTCAATTAACGAAAATTTTAAATTTAAAAGAGTATGAAAAACAAAAAGCGCTACACGAATATGAAGAGGCGCGCCGTCGCTTTGAAGAAGTGGCAGAAAAACTGTACCACTTTTTAAAACAAAAAGAAGACTACGAGGAACAACATAAACAACAATTACAATCAGGGTTGGCTGTTCAACATATCCGTTCGTTTCAACAATTTATGAACAATTTGCAGCGCGTCATCGACCATTACCAGCATCTTGTTATGCAAGCGCGTCAACAAATGGAGTTGAAACAACTAAAGTTAGTTGAATTGAATGTAGAGGTGAAAAAATACGAAAAAATAAAAGAAAAACATGATGAAATGATCGCGCAACAAATGCGAATTGCAGAACAAAAGCAAATGGATGATATTTCAATTCAACAATATTGTTATCGAGAAACAAGGTGAGTGTTGATGGAACAATTTGAAAAAAAAGAAGAAGAGACGAAAAAAGCGAGCAAGCTTCAATGGTTTCTTTTTATCGTCTTCATCCCGCTTTTATTCACCATCTCCGTTGTTTTACTTATTCTAACGTTCTCTGGTATTAACGTATTTGAACAAGGGAAAAAATATGCGGGGCAATTGCCATTTGTTTCTCAATGGATTGAAGGAACAGAAGCGAACGAAAAAAAGAAACTAGAAGAGCAAATCGTTGAGCTAAAAGCAACCATTGTTGAGAAAGAAAAGGAGCTTACAAAAACGAAAGATACTATAAAAGAAAAAGATGCAGAAATTGATGCGCTTAAGCAAGAAATCGCACGTTTGCAGACGGAAAAAGAACAAGCACAACAGCCGACAACACCGTCAACAGAGCAGACAGATGCTACGCGTGTAGACGTTGTGAAAATGTATGAAACGATGTCACCAAAAAAGGCAGCGGAAATTATTCCGCAAATGTCAGATCAAGAAGCGGTTCATTTATTATCAAAGTTAAAAACAGACAAAGTGGCGGCCATTTTAGAAAAAATGGATGCCGCAAACGCCGCGAAATATACGAGCTTGCTTGCGAAAAAAGCGAACAATTGAAAGGAGGTGAAGAAATGAATATCGCCGGAGTTTCTTTCATGGCTCCATTTGGATCTAATCAGCAAGCAACCGTTCAAAAAGGTGATGGGGATGCATTTTCCCAATTGGTTTTATCGTTGCGCCAGACGTCACAATCGTTACAACCATTGTCCAAGCAACAAAATGAACAAAATGTGGTACAACAAGTCGATTGGGAACAGTTGCAGCAATGGTTTCAACAGCTGCCAACGCACGATGGGTATGCAGACAAGCACATATTATCAACTGAAATGATACAATCGTTTCTTTCTCTTTTACCAGAAGAAACGAAAGAGCAAATTGTTCAACAATTTTCAGCTGAGCCACCGTTTGAAACGATGTTTTCGGCGTCCGATGACCATGATGAAAAAGATGAACTGATGCTCATCATTGCTTTATTTCAACTAGAACAGAAGCAATGGACGATTCCAGAACCAATAATTGAACAGGCACGTGCAACGTTACGCCATTTGTTTGAGGCACATGATGAGCGAAGTGGAACAATTACAGCGATGATTCAAACGATGATAGACAGCCAAAAGCGATGGGAAACGAATGAAAACATACAACATGGTGAAACATGGAAATCACTTTTATTTGCTCGTGAGCGGTTAACTCCAAATGTTGAACAACGTTTAACAGATGGAAACGTAAACGATGAAGCGTTGCAAAAATATTCAGTACATTCTTATGCGCAATCAGCAAATACACGTTTCCAAACAGAGCAATTCCCTGATCCTGTACAGAAGAAAGTTGTACAATTGCCACAAGAGCGCAAACAATGGACGAGTCAGTTGTCTCATTTGGTACACGCTGTTCAACAATCAGATGATAAATATGTACCGTTTGACCGACCAACGATTGATACGACGAATGAAACACCGTTTGTCGCACAGTTTGAGCGAATTGTTCGTTCAAGTCAATTCACGCGATGGAAAAACGGCAATGCGCAAATGCTGATTCGCCTTCAACCTGAACATTTAGGATATATAACAATTAAGCTTATTCAACAAAAAGGAAAGCTAACGGCAAAAATGATTACATCGACTGAAGCGGCGAAACAGCTAGTGGAACAACATATTCATCAGCTTGCTCATATTGCCGATCACATTACGGTTGAACAATTTAACGTATTTGACCAAGCGAAATTTCGCGATCATTCATTCCAGCAACAAAAGCAGCAACAGCAACAACAAGAGCAACAGAGAGAAGAGAAGAATGAGCGTGATCAATCGTTTGATGAGTGGTTAAAAGAGTGGTTTGACTTTGAATAGAGGTGATCATATGACTGCGATCGATCCAAGTTTGCTTTTATCGCAACGCCAAGTCGCGCAGCGTGAAACAGGAAAAAGCTCATTAGGAAAAGATGATTTTTTAAAAATTTTAATTGCCCAATTGCAACATCAAGATCCGTTAAATCCGATGGAAGACCGTGAATTTATTTCACAAATGGCGAATTTCTCATCGCTTGAACAAATGGTCAATATGTCGAATATGATGAGCAAGTTTATTGAGACACAAACGGGTACATCGGAAAAACTTGTAGGCACATTAGATGCATTGCAAAAGCTTATCCAGCAACAGTCTGCGCCGTCGCTCGCTCAATATAGCGAATGGATTGGAAAGACGGTTACATGGGATGAACAAAGCGGTGTAGTGAGAGCTGTCGTCCAAAAAGGAACAGACATATGGTTAGAGCTTGAACAAGGAGAAACGGTGTTAGCCTCTCGCGTCACAAAAGTGTCGCAATAAAGGAGGTGAGAAAATGAATCGCATTCAATTTTTCCCGCACACCCCGTTGATTCCGCCGAAAAAACAGGCGGCTGTCCAAACAGAGCAACAATCGTTTCGCGATGCGCTTGTCAAAGCAGAGCAAACGCTAAAAATAAGCAAACACGCCCAACAACGATTGCAAGAGCGAAATATTCATATTAACGATGAACAATGGGCCTTGATTGGACAAAAAGTTGTCGAGGCAAAACAAAAAGGGGTACGCGACTCGCTCATCATTACAAATGAGGCGGCATTAATTGTTAGCGCAGTAAACCAAACGGTCATTACTGCAATGGATCGCCATGAAGCACAGAGCCAATTGTTTACGAATATTAACGGAGCCATTATTATATAAGGCTGGACCTTTACAGGAAGCCTTCGAGCGTGCGGAATGACAGAAGCCGCTCAAACAAAGAAAAGGAGAGGATTATATGTTACGTTCCATGTTTACTGGAATTGGTGGTATTCGCAACTTTCAATATAAATTAGACGTCATTGGTAACAATATTTCTAACGTCAATACGTATGGCTATAAAAAAGCGCGCGTCACATTTAAAGATCTCGTTTCCCAACAAATTTCCGCCGCGACATCATCGACAGGAACGCGCGGGGGAATTAACGGTAAACAAATCGGATTGGGAAGCGGTCTCGGTTCAATCGAAACGATTCATACGCAAGGATCGACGCAAACGACATCACGTCCACTTGACTTAGCGCTCGGTGGCGACGGTTTTTTCGTTGTCGGATCGATTAATGATGTCACATTAATTAGCATGGACGGACCAGCTGGAAAACTAGGGACAAATAAAGTAAATACAGGAGTACCTATTGACCGCGTCTTTAATTTAAGCTTTACACGTGCAGGGAACTTTTATTTAGATGAGTATGGTTATATTGTGAACTCCGATGGACAATATTTGATCGGTGAAGCAGCGATTAAAGATGTGGATACAGTCATTACGAATGCGCCGCATGTAGCTCAAGCAAGACGTGATTTAGAAACATTTCTTAATAGTGCAAACGGTCTTGTAAACTTTATAAAAAAATGGAAAGAAGAGTTCACGAAAGATCCTGATAACGATCCAACGACACAAACGGATTTTATTACTTTTATTAACAACTTTAACAATGAATTAAGCACCTTAAACGAGAAAATAACAGGGAAGACGGATCCGAACGATACAACGCTTGCAGCAGCTGGGACATATTTTAATGATCGCGTATCTCCTAAAGCTAGCATTAACCCTGTTCCTTTGCTTCCAGCAAACGGGGCGGATTGGCCGGATACGTTAGCAGAAGCAGAAAAAATGATGGGACCATATTTAGAAGGAATTAGTGGTTTTGTTGAAAGTGTTCAACAAGTGTTGCAAGACTACAGCGAGCCGAAATACGGAAATGTCACAAGCTTTGAACCGGGCCTCATTCAAATTCCAAAAACGGCGAAAAGCTTCGGGATTACAGCGGATGGAAAAGTGACGTTCATCGATAGCAATGGACAATTAAAAATTGCAGGTCAAATTTTATTAGCGCAATTTCCAAACCCAACAGGTTTAGAGAAAATGGGGGGGAATACGTTTAAAGAAACGAACAACTCTGGTAAACTTGACCGCAATGCAGACGGCTTGACGATTAATGAGTTGTCGCGCCCAGGTTTAAACGGTGCCGGTGAAATTATTTCCGGTGCGCTCGAAATGTCGAACGTAGACTTATCCGAAGAGTTTACGGAAATGATTGTTGCGCAACGCGGATTCCAAGCAAACACGCGCATTATTACAACATCGGACGAGATTTTACAAGAATTAGTTAACTTAAAGAAATAATAAGGGAGGGGAGGGCACTAGGCTCTGTCTAGTGCCCGCATACATATGATTACATTAACGCGGTTAAATGGAAAACAATTCACACTAAACGCGATATACATAGAACAAGTTGAAGCGTTTCCAGACACGACCATTACGTTAACAAATGGCAAAAAGTTTGTCGTGCGGGAGTCTGTAGAAGATGTTATGTTACTAGTAGAAACGTTTTATCGTAACATTTCTGTGCTCGGATTAAGGAGAGAGGCGGAGGGATCCGACGTTGAAAGACAATAAGATGTTAAAGATGATGCTAATTATTATGGGAGTGATTACGCTTGTTAGCGTCGTTGCCCTTGTTGTTGTCATGAAATTTATGGGCAATAATGAGCCAAAAGAACCGACGGTTGATGAAATCGTCGCCAGCTCGTTTGATGTCCCGGAAATGATGACGAATTTAATGGATGGAAGCTTTATTAAAATCGCGTTTAAAGTTCAAACAGATAGCGAAAAAGCAAAAGAAGAAGCGGAAAAACGCGATTTTCAAATTAAAAACATCATTATTGAAGAATTATCCGAAATGACGGCGGAACAGTTTAAAGGAAAACAAGGAAAACTGCTTCTAGAGAAAAAATTGCGTGAACGCATCAATGAGCTTATGCAAGAAGGAAAAGTTGAGAAAATTTATATAACCTCCTTTATTCTCCAGTAAATAAAATGAATAGGAGTAGGAGGTGAGAACAGTGTCAGGAGAAGTTTTATCACAAAGTGAAATTGATGCCTTGCTTGCAGCGTTGTCTGCTGGAGAGATGGACGCGGATGAGCTGAAAAAAGAAGAAGCAGAGAAAAAAGTGAAAGTGTATGACTTTAAACGGGCGTTGCGGTTTTCAAAAGATCAAATTCGCAGTTTAACGCGCATACATGAAAACTTTGCTCGACTATTGACGACGTTTTTTTCCGCGCAATTGCGCACATATGTGCAAATTTCCGTCGCATCGGCTGATCAATTGCCATACGAAGAGTTTATTCGCTCTATTCCGAAAATGACGATTTTAACGGTGTTTGAAGTTCCACCTTTGGATGGACGCGTGCTGTTAGAGGTCAACCCAAACATCGCCTATGCTATGCTTGATCGCGTATTGGGAGGCAGAGGTGTAAGTTTAAATAAAATCGAAAATTTAACCGAAATTGAAACAAAAATTATGTCCAGTTTGTTTGAAAAAGCGTTTAGCAACTTGCGTGAAGCGTGGGAGTCCGTCGCAGACATCGATCCGATGCTCACAGATTTTGAAGTCAATCCACAATTTTTACAAATGGTATCACCAAATGAGACGGTTGTCGTTATTTCGTTAAATACACAAATTGGTGATACGAGCGGAATGATTAACATTTGTATTCCGCACGTTGTGTTAGAACCAATCATTCCGAAATTATCTGTTCATTATTGGATGCAAACGCAAAAAAAGGCTCGTGAACCTGAAGAAGTTGCGACGTTGCAAAAGCGATTAAAGCAAACGAAGGTGCCAATGATCGCAGAGCTCGGTACATCGACGATCTCCATTCAAGAATTTTTGCAACTCTCTGTTGGTGATGTCATTCAACTCGATCAAACGGTACGTGATCCACTCGTGATTAAAGTAGGAGATGTGCCGAAATTTATCGGGCAGCCAGGAAAAATGAATAAACGATTAGCTATACAAATTTTAGATGTGATAAAGGGGGAAGACGGCGATGATGAGTGACGATATGTTATCTCAAGATGAGATTGATGCGTTGTTGCGAGGAATTGACGAAGACCCGATGCCGTCTAGCACAATGTCGATCGATGAAGTATTAACACCAATCGAGCAAGATGCGCTTGGTGAAATTGGAAATATTTCGTTTGGTAGTTCAGCGACAGCGTTATCGATGTTATTAAATCAAAAAGTTGAAATTACAACGCCGAGCGTTTCACTCATCGAACGTGCGCGCGTAGCAGAAGAGTTTCCGCATCCGTACGTTGCGATTCAAGTCAGCTATACCGAAGGGTTTTTAGGAACAAATTTACTTGTCATTAAACAATCTGACGCTGCGATTATCGCAGATTTAATGATGGGGGGAGATGGCACAAATCCACCCGATTTTATGGACGAAATTCAATTGAGTGCTGTACAAGAAGCGATGAACCAAATGATGGGTTCGGCTGCGACGTCGATGTCGACGATCTTTAGCAAAAAAGTTGATATTTCGCCACCAAGTTTACACTTACTTGATTTATCGGAAGGCGAAGGATTTGAATATTTACCGCCGGACGACGTACTTGTTAAAGTATCGTTCCGTTTAAAAGTAGGCAATTTAATTGATTCGAATATTATGCAACTGTTGCCAATTCATTTTGCGAAAGAATTAGTCGAAAATTTATTAAATCCGTCTAGTACAAAGACCGAAACATCAGCTACAATAAATACGAACGAGCCACATCAAACCGCGCCATCCGCACAGACGAAACCAGCGCCTTCATCGGCTCAACAAACGCAAAAAGAAGCTCCTCAACATTTTGGGACGGGAGCCGTGCAGCAGCCTGTCAACGTCCAGCCTGTTGCTTTTGCAAGTTTTGAACCAGCGCCATTGCCAGAAGCGGAATCACGCAATCTTGATATGTTGCTTGATATTCCGTTGCAAGTGACGGTGGAACTCGGGCGAACGAAGCGCTCTGTGCAAGATATTTTAAGTTTATCATCAGGCTCCATCATTGAACTTGATAAGCTGGCTGGTGAACCGGTTGACATTTTAGTTAATAACAAATTGATCGCGAAAGGTGAAGTTGTCGTCATCGATGAAAATTTCGGCGTGCGTGTGACGAGCATTATTAGCCAAAGCGATCGGTTAAACAAATTACGATAATTCGGGAGGTTTTTGGAGAATGGCGAGAATTTTAATTGTTGATGATGCAGCATTTATGAGAATGATGATTAAAGATATTTTAACGAAAAACGGGCACGAAGTTGTTGCGGAAGCAGCTGATGGGGCGCAAGCGGTCGAAAAATATAAAGAGTTTCGCCCAGACTTAGTCACAATGGACATTACGATGCCAGAGATGGATGGCATTACGGCGTTGAAAGAAATTAAAAAAATTGACAGCAACGCAAAAGTCATTATGTGTTCAGCCATGGGGCAACAAGCGATGGTTATCGATGCGATTCAAGCAGGAGCAAAAGATTTTATTGTCAAACCGTTCCAAGCAGATCGCGTCATTGAAGCGATTAATAAAACGCTCGGTTAGAGGTGGAATTCATTGCGCTATATTCGCATCATCATGTTGTGCGCGTTCGTTGTTCTGCAAGCAGTTTCTCCTGCTTTTGCAGAACAAACGAATAGCGTAAAAGAATGTGTAGAACATCCAGAAAAGTGTAAAGAACAACAAACGAATGAGGCAACTCAAACGGCAACAGTTTCGGAATCGACTCCGATTACCGTTTGGGATTTCGTTAAACTGATTGGTGCAACTGCTTTTGTTATATTTTTGTTATATGCGCTTTTAAAATGGTTAAATAAACAAAACCGATTTTATGAGCGAAAAGGGCTCATTCAACATTTAGGTGGGACAAGTTTAGGTACAAACCGAACGATTCAAATTGTGAAAGTCGGTCGGCGTGTGTTAGTTGTTGGTGTAGGTGAATCGATTCACTTGCTCAAAGAAATTACGGATGAGCAAGAAATTGAGGAGTTGCTTAAGCAACATGAAGCGCGCCTCGATTCATTGCTTGATACAAACGTATGGAAATCATTGCAATCGCTTTTACAGCGAAAAACAAACGAGCCTCGTTTTCGCCAATTGTTCGATCGAGAGTTACAACAGTTGGTTGAGAAGCGAAAACAAGCGATGAGAGCGCTGGAAAAAGAAAGGGATTCACATGAATGAAGTGATGCAGTTTTTTAATAATAGCGCGCCCGAAAACGTAGCGACATCTGTGAAGCTGTTATTGTTGCTGACGGTCTTATCGATTGCGCCAGGCATTTTAATTATGGTGACGTCGTTTACGCGCATCGTGATCGTCTTATCGTTTGTCAGAACAGCGCTCGGCACGCAACAAATGCCGCCGAACCAAGTCATTATCGGGCTATCTTTATTTTTAACATTTTTTATTATGGCACCGACGTTTCAACAAATTAATCGTGACGCCTTGCAGCCGCTGTTTGATGAAAAAATTAATTTAGAGCAAGCATATGAACGAGCCGAAGCACCATTAAAAGAGTTTATGAGCAAACATACGCGACAAAAAGATTTAGCTTTATTTTTGAGCTACGCAGGGGCTGAACAGCCAAAAACAGTACAAGATATTCCGATGTCAGCGCTCGTCCCTGCTTTTGCGATTAGCGAATTAAAAACAGCGTTTCAAATCGGTTTCATGCTATTCATTCCGTTTTTAGTCATTGATATGATTGTGGCAAGCGTATTAATGTCGATGGGAATGATGATGTTACCGCCGGTCATGATTTCGTTACCGTTTAAAATTTTACTGTTTGTTCTTGTGGATGGTTGGTATTTAGTTGTGAAATCATTATTAGAAAGCTTTTAAAGTAGGTGGGAAAAATGAGTCCCGATTTTGTCATTCAAGTCGCGGAACGCGGTGTGTATATGGTGCTTGTCGTATGCGGACCGCTCATGTTGCTTGCGCTTGCGGTCGGGCTATTGATTAGCATTTTGCAAGCGACGACGCAAATTCAAGAACAAACGTTAGCGTTTGTTCCTAAAATTGTTGCCGTGTTACTCGGTCTCGTTTTTTTCGGACCGTGGATGCTTTCGCGCATGGTGTCATATGCATACAATATTTTTAGCAACTTAAGTAAATTTGTAGGATGAAGCGTATGGAGCTATACACGTATGTACCAACTTTTTTACTTATTTTTGCGCGCGTCGCTTCATTCTTTGTGACGATGCCGCTTTTCTCATATCGAAACGTGCCAAACGTTCATAAAATCGGTTTTGCCTTTTTTATTAGTTGGCTCATGTTTTTTTCGCTTGATCCAAAGCCATTGGATATTGACGGGACGTATATGATGTTGTTAATTAAAGAAGTGCTTGTCGGATTATTGATTGGGCTTGTTGCATTTATCATTATGTCGGCTATTCAAATTGCGGGCGGATTCATCGATTTTCAAATGGGGTTTGCGATTGCAAACGTCATCGATCCGCAAACAGGCGCCCAAAGCCCATTAATGGGACAATATTTATACACGATCGCTTTGTTTTTTTTACTCGCCGTCAATGGACATCATATGTTGTTAGACGGTATTTTTTATAGCTATCAATTCATTCCGCTCGATCATCTCGTTTCGTTTGGAAATGAACAAATCGCAGAACAAGTTGTTCGTTTATTTCAAGCGATGTTCGTCATTGCTTTACAAATGGCTATTCCGATTGTTGGATGTTTGTTTTTAGTCGATGTAGCACTTGGTATTGTCGCGCGAACTGTCCCACAAATGAACATTTTTGTGATCGGTCTTCCCGTAAAAATTATCGTTAGTTTTGTGCTGTTTGTCATCGTATTTTCAAGTATGTTTGCCGTCACAAAGCAATTGTTTGAATTCGCTTTTATATCGATGCGCGGCATGATGAAATTGTTAGGAGGGGCGTAGCGTGAGCTGGTTGTCGGTCGATCTGCAGTTTTTTGCAGGAGAAAAAACAGAAAAAGCGACGCCAAGAAAACGGCAAGAAGTGCGTAAAAAGGGACAAGTAGCAAAAAGTGCAGATGTGACAGCTGCCTTTTTAATGCTTATCGTTTTTCTCGTCCTCTCTTTTTCTTCCGGTATGTGGGGAGATGCAATTACTCGGCTATTTCGCCAGTCGTTTCAACATTATTTTTTCATGGATGTGACGATCGATTCTGTACAGCTCATTTTCGTTGATCTCCTACAGCAACTTGCATTGCTCGTTGGACCTATTTTTTTAGCGGCGATCGCGGCGGCGTTATTTGCTAATTTTGTGCAAGTCGGTTTTTTATTTACGACGGAACCTCTACAAATGAAGTTAAGTAAACTTGACCCGATCCAAGGGTTTAAACGCATTTTTTCGCTCCGCGCCCTTGTAGAATTGCTCAAATCGATTTTAAAAGTATTGTTTGTTGGTGTTGTCACATTCTCTATTTTATGGATGAACATCGATGATATTTTATCGTTATCGCATAAATCAATTGGAGCAATTGCCGCGACGCTTGGACGTTTAACGATTCAAATGGGGCTTGTTGCTTCTGTCGCTTTACTATTTCTTTCGCTGTTCGATTATTTGTATCAACGGTATGATTTTGAAAAAAATATTCGTATGTCAAAACAAGATATTAAAGACGAATACAAAAAGACAGAAGGAGACCCGTTAATTAAATCACGCATTAAGCAAAAGCAACGAGAAATGGCGATGCGCCGCATGATGCAAGAAGTGCCGAAAGCAGATGTCGTCATTACAAACCCGACGCATTTTGCTGTGGCGTTAAAGTACGATGAACAGCAAGCAGACGCTCCGATCGTTGTCGCGAAAGGAGCAGATTATATGGCGCAAAAAATAAAAGATATCGCGAAAAAAAATGACGTCATGATCGTTGAAAATCGGCCGCTTGCACGTGCGTTATACGATCAAACAGATGTCGGGATGGTCATTCCAGAAGCTTTTTTCAAAGCAGTAGCAGAAATTTTAGCGTACGTTTACAAAACGAAAAATAAACTTTAATTTTATGTATGCGAACAGGAGAGAACGTTTATGTCGGCAAGGGACTTATCTGTATTAATTATGGTTGTATTAATTGTAGCGATGCTCATCATTCCTCTACCATCATGGTTGCTTAGTGTCCTCATTATTATGAACATTTCTCTTGCGTTGCTCGTTCTCTTAACGTCGATGAATATGCGCGAACCGCTCCAATTTTCGATCTTCCCTTCGCTCCTCCTTTTGCTTACCTTATTCCGTCTCGGTTTAAACGTTTCAACGACCCGCTCAATTTTAAGCAAAGGAGAAGCGGGAGGAGTTGTTGAAACGTTCGGAACGTTTGTCATTGGTGGCAATGTTGTTGTCGGTTTCGTCGTATTTTTAATTTTAGTTATTATCCAATTCGTTGTTATCACAAAAGGGGCAGAGCGCGTATCAGAAGTGGCTGCTCGCTTTACACTCGACGCGATGCCGGGAAAACAAATGAGCATCGATGCCGATTTAAATGCTGGCATCATTTCCGAACAACAAGCGAGAGAACGACGCGAAAAAATTGCACAAGAAGCTGATTTTTATGGAGCGATGGACGGAGCAAGTAAATTCGTGAAAGGTGATGCCATCGCAGGAATTATCATCGTATTAATCAATATGTTATTTGGTATCGTCATTGGCATGGTACAGCAAGGCATGGATATTGGCGAAGCGGCGAGACGATATACGTTGCTAACAGTAGGGGATGGGATCGTTAGCCAAATTCCAGCGCTATTAATTTCAACTGCAACAGGAATTGTTGTTACGCGCGCCGCTTCGGACGACAACTTAGGCGCCGATATTATGCGGCAATTGTTTGCGTACCCAAAAATGTTATATGTGACAGCAGGGACGATTTTTCTACTTGGGCTATTTACCCCAATTAATGATTTGTTAACAATTCCGATTGCTTCGTTGCTCGCTTTTGGGGCATACCAATTTACAAAACAAGCCGATGCGCCTGAAGCAACAACAGAAGAGACTGAAGAAGAAATCGAAATGGATCAAATGAAAAGTCCAGAAAGTGTTGTAAGTTTACTTAGCGTTGATCCGATTGAGTTTGAATTTGGATACGGATTAATACCGCTTGCTGATGCGAATCAAGGTGGAGATTTATTAGACCGTATCGTCATGATTCGTCGACAACTCGCTTTAGAGCTCGGCATCGTTATTCCCGTTGTTCGTATTCGCGATAACATTCAGCTGCAGCCAAATGAGTACCGATTAAAAATTAAAGGCAATGAAGTGGCGCGTGGCGAGTTGTTACTTGATCATTATTTAGCGATGAGCCCTGGCATTGATGATGATGCCATTGAGGGAATTGATACAGTAGAGCCAGCGTTCGGATTACCAGCGAAATGGATTTCTGAAGAAATGAAAGAACGAGCAGAAATGTTTGGCTATACGGTCGTTGATCCACCATCTGTCGTATCTACGCATATTACTGAGCTGTTGAAGGCGCACGCACATGAATTGCTCGGTCGTCAAGAAACGAAACAGTTAATCGACCATGTGAAAGAGTCGTATCCGATTTTAGTGGAAGAAGTGACGCCAAATCCGTTATCCGTTGGCGATATTCAAAAAGTGCTTGCGAACTTATTACGTGAAAAAGTATCAATTCGCAATTTGCCGGTTATTTTTGAAACGCTTGCGGATTTTGGACGAATGACGACAGATCCAGATCTTTTAACAGAATATGTTCGTCAAGCGCTCGCCCGTCAAATTACGAGCCAATACGTTGTTGAAGGACAGCCATTACGGGTAATTACATTATCAGGAAAAGTAGAGAAAATGATTGCCGAAGGTGTGCAACAAACGGAACATGGCAATTATTTAGCGCTTGATCCGGTCGTCTCGCAAGCGATCGTTGAAGCGATTGCGATGCAAATTGAACAATTTCCGTTTCAAGATCAAACGCCAATTTTACTTTGTTCACCGGCTGTGCGCATGTATGTGAGACAATTGACTGAACGATATTTCCGTCACGTTCCAGTATTGTCGTATAATGAACTTGAAGCAAATGTGGAAGTTCAAAGTGTTGGGGTGGTGAATGTGGAATGAAAGTAAAAAAGTTTGTCGCTTCGTCTATGCCAGAAGCGATGAAAATGATTCGAGCGGAACTTGGCAATGACGCCGTCATTTTAAATTCGAAAGTTGTGCAAAAAAAAGGTTTTCTTGGATTATTTTCCCGAAAAAATATTGAAGTGATTGCTGCTGTTGATCCAAAACCAGCCACTCCGCCCGTTCAAAAAATAAAAGAAAAACGAAAAGAGCGCACAGAATCGATGCGTGATGAACAGTTATTAAAGGAAATCCATGAATTAAAAGCAACGATTCGTCAATTATCGCAAGGAGGAGGGGTTGAGCATTACCCTACTCCATTAAAAGCAATCGATGCGCATTTAATCGACCAAGAAATAAGCGACGATGTGCGAGCGATGCTGATGTCCACGTTGTTGCAGCGTTGGTATACATCGGAAAAAAACGCCACATATGACGAGGTGAAGCAATGGCTTCATGAAGAAATCGTTCGTGCATTATCTTCGCTTTCGTTTGGGGGAATTTCGTTTCAAAAAAAATTTATTAACGTTGTTGGACCAACGGGGGTTGGCAAAACGACGACGCTTGCGAAAATGGCCGCTGATTGCGTCATTAAACATCGGAAAAAAGTCGCATTTATTACGACAGATACGTACCGCATTGCCGCCATTGATCAGTTGAAAACATATGCAAAAATTTTAAACGTTCCTCTTGAAGTATGTTACAATCTCGACGATTTTCGTAAAGCGAAAGAGAAGCTCGCATCGTATGACATTGTATTTATTGATACGGCAGGACGAAATTTTCGCAACGCTCAATATGTGAACGACTTAAAAGAAATGATCGACTTTAATGAGGAAATGGAAACGTTTCTTGTGTTATCACTCACAGCAAAATGGAGAGATATGAAAGACATTTATACACAGTTTTCACTCATTCCGATTCATAAATTTATTTTTACAAAAGTAGATGAAACGAGCCGACACGGTGCGATGTTAAATATGATGATTCAATGCCGTATCGGCGCAGCGTACATGACGCACGGACAAAACGTGCCCGATGATATTGTTGAAGCCACTCCACAGCTTGTTGCAAATATGGTTACCGGGGTCGAGCTACGATGATGAGAGATCAAGCGGAAAGCTTACGTTTACGCGTGAAAAAAATGCAGCACGGAACAGAAACGAAAACGATTGCTGTATTAAGCGGCAAAGGCGGAGTTGGAAAGTCGAACGTTTCGTTAAACTTTTCATTGGCGTTACGCCAACGCGAAAAACATGTATTGTTGTTTGATATGGATATTGGCATGGGGAATATCGATATTTTACTTGGGCAATCGTCATCTTATACAATGATCGATATTTTTCGTCCAAACGTCACCATTCATGATATTATAAAGACAGGACCTGAACAGTTATCTTTCATTGCTGGCGGAACAGGGTTCACAGAAATTTTTCATATGGACGAACAAAAAGTCGAGTATTTTATTGAACAATTGCAACTCGTTTCCGAGCAATACGATTATCTTATTTTCGATATGGGAGCAGGGATGTCCGAAGATCGTCTGCAGCTGCTCAAAGCGGTTGATGATATTTTTATCGTAACAACTCCGGAACCGACCGCTTTGACAGATGCATATGCAACGATGAAATACATTCACTTAGCAGATCCGCAACTCCCGATTTATGTGTTAGTCAATCGCGCACGCTCGGATAAAGAAGGAGTAGAGACACTACAGCGTTTAAAACAAGTGGCAAAACGTTTTTTAGGAAAAGAATTACACGCATTAGGATATGTACCTGAAGACCGAACGGTAAGTAACGCTGTCATTCATCAAACGCCTTTCCTTTTATTTGATCCGAGTGCAAAAGCAAGCAAGGCGCTTATGCGAATGACTGATCGCTACTTAGCGAACGGGGAACACGAGGAGCAAACGAAACGTCCGTTTCACTTTTTTGCAAAGCTTCGCCAATACTTTTTGGAAAGGTAGGTTATCATCGCTGTGAATAAGGTGAAAGTGCTCGTCGTTGATGACTCTGCTTTTATGCGAAAATTAATTAGCGATTTTTTGTCAGAACATCCGCGTTTGCACGTCGTAGGTACAGCGCGTGACGGACAAGAAGCGTTGCAAAAAATTGAGCAACTCAATCCGGATGTCGTGACGTTAGATGTTGAGATGCCTGTCATGAACGGGCTTGAGACGTTAAAGCATATTATGCAAAAAAAGCCA
This sequence comes from Anoxybacillus sp. LAT27, assembly GCF_022030075.1. Taxonomy (NCBI): domain Bacteria; kingdom Bacillati; phylum Bacillota; class Bacilli; order Caryophanales; family Anoxybacillaceae; genus Anoxybacillus; species Anoxybacillus sp. LAT27. The sequence goes on along the minus strand of NZ_JAIWYK010000067.1, from coordinate 15,533 downwards.
CTTCCTGTCGTCATGATTTCAAGTACGACGACAGAAGGAGCGGAAAATACAATTTTAGCGTTGCAATACGGGGCGGTTGACTTTATTGCGAAGCCTTCAGGGGCCATCTCACTAGATTTATATAAAATTAAAGACAAGATGATCGAAAAAGTGCTCTTAGCAAGCGAAGCGAATTTGCGAACAGTGAAAATAAAGCAAAAAATGTCTATGTTGCCACAAAAGCAATATAGTAAAATAGGAATAAGCGAACGGAACAACGCAATCGGAAAGAAAAAAATCATCGCCATCGGCACATCAACAGGCGGACCACGCGCGCTTCAACACGTATTAACGAAATTTCCAGCGACCATTGACGCGCCGATTTTAATCGTCCAACATATGCCGAAAGGGTTTACAAAATCGTTAGCGACAAGACTTGATTCGTTATGCAACATTCGCGTCAAAGAAGCAGAAGATGGAGAAGTGATTCAAAAAGGGACAGCATATATCGCCCCAGGTGGGAATCATTTATATGTGAAACGCGTAGGCACATCGTTAGCCATTCATTTAGATGAAGGAGCGCCGCGCAATGGGCATCGACCTTCTGTTGACGTGATGTTTGAATCGTTAAGCGCTTTAACAGATTACGAAAAAGTAGCTGTTATTATGACAGGCATGGGGTCAGACGGTACAGCAGGATTAAAACAGTTAAAGGCATCTGGCAACACGTTTGTCGTTGCTGAATCTGCTGAATCTTCCGTTGTGTTTGGTATGCCTAAGTCAGCCATTGCTGCAAACGTTGTTGATGAAATCGTTCACGTTGACGATATTGCTAAAGTGGTAATGAAACACGTACAAGTTTGAGGGGGATAGGAACAATGGACATGAGTCAATACCTCGAAGTGTTTATTGATGAAAGTAAAGAGCATTTACAAACGATTAACGAGCAACTGCTAGAACTTGAAAAAAATCCAGACGATGTGGCGATCGTTAATGAAATTTTCCGCTCTGCCCATACGCTAAAAGGAATGTCAGCAACGATGGGATTTGAGGACTTAGCAAATTTAACGCATCAAATGGAAAATGTACTCGATGGAATACGAAATGGGAAAATTGCGGTTACGCCTGAACTGCTTGATGTCATTTTTCGCGCTGTTGATGATTTAGAAGCGATGGTCGTCTCTATTTCAGAAGGTGGAGACGGAAAGCGTGACGTCACCGAAGTCGTTGCGCAGTTAAAGCAAATTGAAAAAGGGGATGTTGTTGCAGTCCCTCAAAAAAGCAACTCAACGTATGAACAAACGTATGATGAATTTGAATATACCATTTTAAAGCAGTCCGCTGAACAAGGATTCCACAGTTATGAAGTCACGATCAAACTACGTTCTGACTGTCTATTAAAAGCTGCTCGTGTATTTATGATTTTTGAAGTGATTGAACAAATTGGAGAAGTGATTAAATCTGTTCCGACCGTTGAAATGTTAGAGGCCGAACAGTTCGACGATCAATTTGTCGTGACCGTCGTGACAAAAGTGTCACAAGATGAATTACAAAAGCGCATTATGAAAGTGTCTGAAGTAGAAGAAGTAAACGTCCGATCGGTTGACCTACGTCGATCTGAGCCTCTAGTGGAGCAAAAAGAAGAATCAAAAGAGGAACAAAAAGAAGAGACGAAAACTGTTGAGAAAACAGTCGAGAAAAAACAAGAAGCACAAGAAGAAAAAACGACTGGCAAACAAGTGAGCAACAAAACGATTCGCGTCAACATCGAGCGGCTTGACGTACTCATGAATTTGTTTGAGGAACTTGTCATTGACCGTGGACGTTTAGAACAAATTTCACGTGAGCTAAACAATCCAGAATTACACGAAACGGTTGAACGGATGTCGCGCATTTCAGGAGATTTACAAAACATTATTTTAAATATGCGCATGGTGCCCGTTGAAACGGTATTTAACCGCTTTCCGCGCATGGTTCGTCAATTAGCTCGCGATTTAGGAAAGAAAATTAATCTTGAAATTATCGGTGCTGAAACAGAACTCGATCGAACAGTCATTGATGAAATTGGCGATCCGCTCGTTCATTTATTGCGCAACGCCATCGATCACGGCATAGAAACGCCAGATGTACGTCGCGCAAAAGGAAAACCGGAAGAGGGAACAGTCAAATTAAAAGCATATCATAGTGGCAATCATGTATTTATTGAAATTGAAGACGATGGTGCGGGCATTAGTCGCGAAAAAGTGCTGAAAAAAGCCATTAGTAAAGGCATTATTTCTGAACAAAATGCGGCGAACTTAACGGATAAACAAGTATATGAGCTTATTTTTGCTTCAGGTTTTTCTACAGCGGATAAAGTATCGGATATTTCAGGACGCGGTGTTGGTTTAGACGTCGTCAAAAATACAATTGAATCGCTTGGTGGATCCGTGTCGATTGATTCAGAGGAAGGAGTCGGCTCGATCTTTTCGATTCAACTACCGCTTACACTATCCATTATTTCTGTTATGCTCGTTGAAATTCAAAAGGAAAAATATGCGATTCCGTTGTCATCGATCATCGAGACAGCCATCGTGAAAAAAGAAGACATTTTACATGCCCATAATCAAAAAGTCATTGATTTCCGTGGAAAAGTTGTTCCGCTCTTATTTTTGAAAGATATTTTTGAAGTGCCTGTTGTGAAGGAAGACGATGATTTCTTATCTGTTGTTATTGTGCGAAAAGGTGAGAAAATGGCTGGACTTGTCGTCGACTCGTTTATCGGTCAACAAGAAGTGGTGTTAAAATCGCTTGGCAACTACTTAACGTCTGTGTTTGCCATTTCTGGCGCGACCATTTTAGGTGACGGACAAGTGGCGCTCATTGTTGATTGCAACGCGCTAATTAAGTAGGGACAAGCGAGAGGGGGAATTTGATGTGGCTGAGCTGAAAGTAATTGTGTTTCAATTAAAAGACGAAGAATATGCGATTCCAGTGCAACAAGTACGCTCCATTGAAAAAATTCAACATATTACACGCGTTCCTCGCGTTCCGAAATATGTGAAAGGTGTTATCAATTTGCGTGGAGTCGTTACACCAATTATTGATTTACGCATGCGTTTCGGGTTAGAAGAAGCGCAATTTTCCGATCATACGCGCGTTATTATCGTGGCGCTTGATGACATTGAAGTCGGCTTAATTGTTGATGCTGCAAACGACGTCGTTGATATTTCGACAGAAGCAATCGAACCGCCACCAGAAGTGGTTGATGCAACAACCGCAGATTATATTAACGGTGTTGTAAAAATTGAAAAAAGACTTTTCATTTTATTAAACTTAGAAAAAGTATTAAAAACAGAGAAAGGATAAATCGTCCATGTCATATTTTGAACGGATGGATGCCGTCCATATGGACATACTAAAAGAGATTGGAAATATTGGTGCGGGTCACGCAGCAACAGCGTTATCAAAGCTGTTAAATAAAAGAATTGAAATGACGATTCCGGATGTGCGCATCATTTCATTTGATGAAATGATGGACATTGTTGGAGGAGCTGACAATGTCGTTGCTGCTGTTTTTTTGCGCATTGAAGGGGATGCGCCTGGCAATATGTTTTTTGTATTATCGATCGAGCAAGCGGAACGATTTATCCAACAAATGATTGGTGACGAACAATTTAAATTAGAACAAGATTGTTCGGAATTATCGTTGTCCGCATTGCAAGAGCTGGGTAACATTTTAGCAGGCTCGTATTTATCATCTTTATCAGACTTTACACGTTTAAATTTATATCCATCTGTTCCGGCACTCAGCATCGATATGATCGGCGCAATTTTAGGTTATGGATTAATAGAAATGTCACGTGTCGGTGACCATGTCATCGTCGTTGATACGGCAATTCATGAGGAGCATCAGCCGAATGATCGAGTAAATGGCCACTTTTTCTTGCTTCCCGACCCTGAATCATTTCATATCATCTTTCGCGCTTTAGGTGTGGACCGTGATGAGTGAAATTGTTCAAGTTGTAAAAGTCGGCATTGCTGATATGAACGTTGTAAAGGCGCCACATGTCATCCGTACATGTGGACTCGGCTCGTGCGTCGGTGTTGTTGTATATGATTTAGTGAAAGAAGTGGCTGGCATGGCGCACGTGATGTTGCCAGATTCATCGTTAGCAAAATCCGAAACAATGAATGTAGCGAAATATGCCGATACCGCAATAGAAGAATTGGTTCGGCGCGTCATTGGGGCAGGAGGAAGAAACGGTCATTTGAAAGCAAAAATGGCTGGTGGTGCACAAATGTTCCAATTTCGTACAGGGACGACGGATATGATGCGTATCGGGCCACGCAACGTTGAAGCTGTTCGTGAGCAGCTTCAGCGCTTTCGCATTCCGATTGTCGCCGAAGATGTCGGGGGAAATAGCGGACGAACGATTGAATTTCATCCGAAAACAGGAATGTTGCTCATTCGAACAGTAAATCAAGGGGTACGGGAAATGTAATGGCTGGTACATGGAAATTTAACGTTAGCTTTGCTTTATTCGGCTGTATGATCGCCTTTTTCTCTTCGTTACTACAAAATAGTATATGGACTTCTACGATTCGAGCTTTCATCACATTTATCGTGTTCTTTGTTTTTGCATTTATGATTCGTTGGATGATCGCATTTATCCAACGAGATGAATCAACACCGAACGTTTCATTTACACAAACGAACGACATAGAAGTTGAACAGATGATGGAAAGCTTAAGCGAAGAAGAACAACAAAAAGTAGCCGAGTATATTCGTCAACTGTTAAATCACGAAGAAAAATAAATGCAAAAGCGTAGCTTAGGGGGGATGACATATTGTGCTGGCAAAAGTGGATAGATACTCGCGATCGTGAAGCGGGTGATCAACTTATTGAGAAGTACATGCCACTTGTCGATTATCACGTCCAACGCATCGCTTCATCCCTTCCAAAAAGCGTAAAAAAAGAAGACTTGAAAAGCTTAGCGTTACTCGGCTTGTACGATGCGTTAGAAAAATTTGATCCTTCACGTGATTTGAAGTTTGACACGTATGCTTCATTTCGTATTCGTGGTGCCATTTTAGATGGATTGCGCAAAGAAGATTGGCTTCCGCGCAGCGTACGAGAAAAAGCAAAAAAAATCGAAGCGACGATCGAGCGGTTGCAACAAATGCATATGCGTGACGTGAGCGCCAAAGAAGTGGCGGATGCGTTAAATATATCAGAAGATGAAGTGTATGCGGTCATGAATGAACAGTTTTTCGCGAATGTTTTATCGCTTGATGAACGGCCGTTTGACGATGAAGATGATCAACCGTCGTTTACGATACGCGACGATCACTCACCGTCACCTGAAGAACATATATTGCGGGAAGAACAAATTGCCCAATTGGCCCAAGTCATCCAACAATTGAATGAAAAAGAACAGTTAGTGATTAGTTTGTTTTACAAAGAGGAACTGACGTTCACAGAAATCGGGCATATTATGGGGCTGTCGACGTCACGAATTTCCCAAATCCATGCAAAAGCGTTGTTTAAAATGCGCAAATTGATTGAGCAAGCAGTATGACAGTCCTTCATCAATCTTTATGAAGGAAGTGAAAACGATGAGTTTAAAGTTAATCGAGTTACAAATAGCGTTACCGAAAACGCATGAGCTCGGGAAGTGGCAAGAACATATGCAACAGTACGGACAGCTTGCTCAACAACAGCTTGCAGCAGAAATGAAAAAACAAGACGAGCGCATTCGCCAACAAGTGACGAAAGCTGAACAAAGCGAGCGTGCTAAATGGAAAAAACAATCTGAGCAAAAAGAAAAAAGCAAACATCCTTACAAAGGAACGCATATTGATTTTATCGGATAAGAGGGATGATATGACGACGTTTTTATGGTTTGCTAGCTTCGTTTTGCACGGTATTTCGCTCTTTCTTATTATTCTTTTGTCTTTAAAATGGGTAAAAATTAAAGAGACGGAAAGAGAGCAAGCGGAGCTTATTCGTGAGATGGAAACGATGATGACAACGTATTTAATGCAATTTAAAGAGGAAAATGAGCGCTTTGTTAAACAAATCACATCATCGGCTGTTCGTCAAAAGAAAAGAGAAACTCCGCCTTCGCTTCGAGAAGAACAACCGTCGCTTCCGATTGACGACGTTGTTGACCGCATCGAGTTATCAACAACTACACCAAAGGGAGAGCAATCGCTCGACTCGCTCGTTTCGGAAGCATTAAAACTGCAACAACAAGGAAAAACGATCGATGAAATCGCAAAAATACTAAAACGTGGGAAGACAGAAATGGAGCTTTTGCTTAAATTTCACCAAAAGTAGTTGAATGTGTTTTTTAATTATGATATAGTTCTACTTGGTGTGAATACACACGCTCATCGATTTAAGCAACGGTGCTGCATCGCAGTCTTGCTTAAAAATGACATGAGCGGAGGAAAAAAACCGTGTAGGAGGATGAAAAATGTCTGTTATTTCAATGAAGCAGTTGCTTGAAGCAGGGGTTCACTTCGGGCATCAAACACGTCGTTGGAACCCAAAAATGAAAAAGTATATTTTCACTGAGCGCAATGGTATTTATATCATTGACTTGCAAAAAACAGTGAAAAAAGTAGAAGAAGCGTATAACTTCGTCAAAGAACTTGCGGCAAACGGCGGCAAAATTTTATTCGTTGGTACGAAAAAACAAGCGCAAGATTCTGTGAAAGAAGAAGCAGAACGTTCTGGCATGTTTTACGTGAACCAACGTTGGTTAGGTGGAACGTTAACAAACTTTGCAACAATTCAAAAGCGTATTAAACGCTTAAAAGAAATCGAAAGAATGGCTGAAGATGGCACATTCGATGTATTGCCTAAAAAAGAAGTGGTAAAACTAAAGAAAGAGTTAGAGCGTCTTGAAAAGTTTTTAGGCGGTATTAAAGAAATGAAAGAATTGCCAGATGCATTGTTTGTCATCGATCCACGCAAAGAGCGCATTGCCGTTGCGGAAGCTCGTAAATTAAACATTCCGATCATCGGAATCGTGGATACAAACTGTGATCCAGACGAAATCGACTACGTCATTCCTGCAAACGACGATGCGATTCGTGCTGTGAAACTTCTTACTTCTAAAATTGCTGATGCGATTTTAGAAGCAAAGCAAGGCGAAGAAGCTGTTGTCACAGCTGAGTAAGCATGCGAAAGGTGATAAGAGGGGGGAGCCTTTTATCACCTTTTTTTAAGAAAGTTGGGCATACTAAGCCTGCGAACCGTTTCGGTTTGTATACATACGAGGCACATAAAAAGGAGGATGTTTAACATGGCAATTACTGCTCAAATGGTAAAAGAATTGCGCGAAAAAACTGGCGCAGGAATGATGGACTGCAAAAAAGCGTTAACAGAAACAAACGGCGATATGGAAAAAGCGATCGACTGGCTTCGTGAAAAAGGAATGGCGAAGGCAGCGAAAAAGGCAGATCGCATTGCAGCTGAAGGAACAACATTAATCGAAGTTGATGGAAATGCAGCTGTCATTTTAGAAGTAAACTCTGAAACAGACTTCGTTGCGAAAAACGAAGGATTTAAAACATTAGTAAAAGAATTGGCGGATCATTTATTAAAACATAAACCTGCAACAGTAGAAGAAGCGTTACAACAAAAAATGGACAACGGTGCAACAGTAGAAGAGCACATCAACGCGGCGATTGCTAAAATCGGTGAAAAAATTACGTTGCGTCGCTTTGCTGTTGTAGAAAAAGGCGACAACGCAGCATTCGGTGCCTATTTGCACATGGGTGGTCGCATTGCTGTATTAACAGTACTAGAAGGCACAACAAATAGCGACATTGCAAAAGATGTAGCGATGCACATTGCTGCTATTAATCCAAAATACGTTTCTCGCGATGAAGTATCTGCAGACGAAATCGCTCGTGAGCGTGAAGTATTAAAACAACAAGCATTAAATGAAGGAAAACCAGAAAACATCGTTGAAAAAATGGTTGAAGGTCGTTTAGGTAAATTTTTCGAAGACATTTGCTTACTTGAGCAAAGCTTCGTAAAAAATCCTGATGTGAAAGTACGTCAATTTGTAGAATCTAATGGCGCAACTGTAAAAAGCTTCATCCGTTACGAAGTAGGCGAAGGCATTGAAAAGCGTCAAGATAACTTCGCTGAAGAAGTTATGAGCCAAGTTCGTAAGTAATGAAGACAAATAGGGAACACATACGTGTTCCCTATTTTTAAAGAACGGTATGGAGGTTTACAATGAAAAGCCCAAAGTATAAACGTGTCGTTTTAAAATTAAGCGGTGAAGCGTTAGCTGGTGACCAAGGATTTGGCATTAATCCGTCTGTCATTAAATCGATTGCTCAACAAGTAAAAGAAGTCGCGGAACTTGGAGTTGAAGTAGCGGTCGTTGTTGGTGGTGGGAACATTTGGCGTGGAAAAATCGGCAGTGAAATGGGCATGGATCGCGCCACAGCCGATTACATGGGTATGTTAGCAACAGTCATGAATTCGCTCGCTTTGCAAGACAGCCTCGAGCAACTTGGGGTACAAACGCGCGTACAAACATCGATTGACATGCGTCAAGTGGCAGAGCCGTACATTCGTCGACGAGCGATTCGTCACTTAGAGAAAAAACGCGTCGTCATTTTCGCGGCAGGAACAGGAAACCCGTACTTTTCAACGGATACGACAGCTGCGCTTCGTGCTGCCGAAATCGAAGCAGACGTCATTTTAATGGCGAAAAACAACGTAGATGGCGTATATAGTGCCGATCCGAAAGTAGATAAAAATGCAGTCAAATATGACGAGCTATCTTATTTAGACGTCATTAAACAAGGATTGGGCGTCATGGATTCGACCGCCTCATCGTTATGTATGGATAACGATATTCCGCTTATCGTTTTCTCGATTATGGAAGAAGGAAATATTAAACGTGCTGTATTAGGCGAAAATATTGGAACAATTGTAAGGGGGAAATAAGATGCAAGTATTAACGAACGCAAAAGAAAAAATGGATAAAGCTGTTCAAGCTTTTTCGCGTGAGCTCGCAACCATTCGTGCAGGTCGTGCCAATCCTGCGTTGTTAGAAAAAATTACAGTAGATTACTACGGCATGCCAACACCAATCATTCAATTAGCAGGCATCCAAGTGCCAGAAGCGCGTCTTCTTGTCATTCAGCCGTATGACAAATCTGTATTGAAAGAAATTGAAAAAGCGATTTTAGCATCTGACTTAGGTTTAACACCTTCAAACGACGGTTCAGTTATCCGCATCTCTATTCCGCCACTAACGGAAGAGCGTCGTCGCGAGCTTGTTAAACTTGTAAAAAAATATGCTGAAGAAGCGAAAGTTGCTGTGCGCAACATTCGTCGCGATGCAAACGACGAGTTGAAAAAACTCGAAAAAAATGGCGAAATTACAGAAGATGAGTTACGTGGTTATACAGAGGATATCCAAAAATTGACGGATGATCATATCGCAAAAATTGATGCGATTACGAAAGAAAAAGAGAAAGAAGTCATGGAAGTATAAGTCCCTCTATGTTTATAGAGGGTTTTTTGCTATAATTACGAAATAGGGCGCACAGCCTAATCATGTTGGATCAAAGCTGGAGGATACGCGCTAATGTTTGAAAAGATGAAAAGATGGAAAAACAAAGAAGAAGGGCATGAAAAAGAAACGATTTTACAAGGTCCGATCCCTGCGCATGTGGCAATCATTATGGATGGAAACGGACGATGGGCGAAAAAGCGTGCATTGCCACGCATGGCTGGGCATTATGAAGGGATGCAAACGGTTCGGAAAATTACGCGCTTTGCGAATGAACTCGGCGTAAAAGTGTTAACGTTATACGCATTTTCAACAGAAAATTGGAAACGACCGAAAACAGAGGTCGATTATTTAATGCAGTTGCCGGAACAATTTTTGAACACATTTTTGCCAGAGTTAATCGAGGAAAACGTGCAAGTACGCGTCATGGGACATAAAGAGCAATTACCTTCACATACGCTGCGTGCGGTTAATAAGGCGATTGAAGAGACGAAACAAAATACGGGGTTAATCTTAAACTTTGCGTTAAACTACGGAAGTCGTGCAGAAATCGTGCATGCCGTTCAAAAGCTCGTTGACGATGTGCAAAACGGAGCGATTCAAGCAAGCGATGTGAATGAACAACTATTCCATTCATATTTAATGACAAACGATTTGCCTGACCCGGATTTGCTTATTCGCACAAGCGGTGAGATTCGTTTAAGTAATTTTATGCTTTGGCAACTAGCTTATACAGAATTTTGGTTTACGGATATATTGTGGCCAGATTTCACCGAACAACATTTTTTACAGGCGGTACATGAATTTCAACAACGAAGCCGTCGATTTGGAGGCGTGTAATTTCATATGAAACAAAGAATTATAACAGCAATTATTGCAGCTTCAATCTTTTTACCAATCGTCATATATGGCGGATGGCCATTTTTCGTTTTAACGTATGTACTAGCTACAGTTGGTTTATTTGAACTCATTCGTATGAAGCGCATGTCCGTGTTTTCATTTCCTAGCGTTGTTAGTTTTCTTTCATTATGGCTCTTTTTATATCCACATGAACATATGATAAATATATGGATCTTGATCATCAGTCTCTTTTTGTTGCTCATTTATACGGTCATATCGAAAAATGCGTTTACGTTTGATGATGCAGCGTTTATGGTTGCCGCTTTACTATACGTAGGTGTCGGTTTTTACTCTTTTGTTCAAGTGCGTGAAGCCGGATTATCATACATTTTTTATGCCCTCTTTTTAATTTGGGCAACAGATAGTGGTGCATACTTTATTGGTCGTGCATTCGGAAAACGAAAGTTATGGGAGCATATTAGCCCAAATAAAACGGTTGAAGGGGCGATTGGTGGCATTGTATGTGCTCTTGTTGTTGTGAGTATTTATGAGTGGCTATCGCCGTTTTCCCCGTCTTTTCTCATGTTGCTCATTGCGACAGTCATTTTATCCGTTTTCGGCCAGCTTGGAGATTTAGTAGAATCCGCTTTTAAACGTCATTACGGAGTAAAAGACTCAGGAGCGATTTTGCCTGGACATGGCGGCATTTTAGATCGCTTCGATAGTTTGTTATTTATTTTGCCTATTTTACATTTGTTTTACCTTGTGGCTTAAAAAGGAGTGAATAGTTTGCGAGCAATTAGTCTATTAGGAGCGACTGGCTCGATCGGCATGCAAACGTTAGATGTCATTCGCGCCCATTCTAATGCGTTTCGTCTCGTTGCTTTTTCAGCCGGACGAAACATTGAGCAGGCTCGACGTATTATTGAGCAATTTTCACCAAATGTTGTATGCGTCGCGCAAAAGGAAGATGCTGAACGGTTACAAAGCGAATATAAGGGACGAGTACGCATCGTTTTCGGTGAAGACGGGCTCATTGAAGTAGCAACAGTTCAAGAAGCGGATATTGTTGTCAACGCAGTTGTTGGGAGCGTTGGGCTAGTTCCTACGTTAAAGGCGATTGAGGCGAAAAAAACGATTGCGTTAGCGAATAAAGAAACGTTAGTTACCGCAGGTCATCTTGTTATGAAACATGCTGCCGATTATGGCGTAACCATTTTGCCTGTCGATAGTGAACATTCAGCTATTTTTCAATGTTTGCAAGGGGAACAACAAAAAAATATCGAATATATTATTTTGACGGCATCTGGTGGGAGTTTTCGCGATCGGACGCGCGAACAACTACAGCATGTTACGGTGGAAGAGGCGTTAAAACATCCGAATTGGTCGATGGGAGCGAAAATTACAATTGATTCTGCAACAATGATGAACAAAGGACTCGAAGTGATCGAAGCACACTGGTTGTTCCACTTACCGTATGAACAAATTGACGTGCTGTTACATAAAGAAAGCATTATTCATTCGATGGTGCAATTTCACGACGGAAGTGTTATCGCTCAACTAGGAACGCCAGATATGCGCGTACCGATTCAATATGCATTAACATACCCAGACCGTTTTCCGCTACATATTGAACGGCTAAACTTAGCACAAGTAGCCACGTTGCACTTTCAAAAAGTGGACATGGACCGATTCCGTTGTTTACAATTTGCTTATGAAGCAGGAAAAATCGGCGGAACGATGCCGACCGTATTAAATGCGGCCAACGAAGAAGCGGTGTCGGCCTTTTTAACTGGACGAATATCGTTTTTAGCGATTGAACAATACATTGAACAAGCAATGAATTGGCACGTACCGATCGCTCATCCGGATTTGGAAACGATTCGTACAGTTGATCGCGAAACGCGACAATATGTAAAATCACTATACATGTAAAAGGTGGTTGAAACTTTGGAAACGGTTATTTCTTTTATTGTTATTTTTGGTGCGCTTGTATTTTTTCATGAATTAGGACATTTCATTTTTGCTAAGCGGGCAGGCATTTTATGCCGTGAGTTTGCGATCGGATTTGGTCCAAAAGTGTTTTCGATGAAAAAAGGGGAAACGACGTACACCATTCGTTTACTTCCACTCGGCGGTTTTGTGCGCATGGCTGGCGAAGACCCTGAAATGATTGATGTTAAGCGCGGTCAAGTTGTCGGATTATTGTTTGACTCGGAAGGCAAAGTGAAAAAAGTAATCGTCAATCATAAAGACGAATATCGAGATGCCAAAATCATTGAAGTGGAGCGCGCTGACTTTGAACATGAGCTATATATTGAAGGCTATGAAGGTGATGATGATCACTTACAACGCTTTGAATTAAGCGATCCAGCTTACATCGTTATTGATCGGGAAGAAGTGCAAATTGCACCGTATCATCGTCAGTTTGGTTCAAAAACGCTCGGGCAGCGAGCGATGGCCATTTTCGCTGGTCCGCTTATGAATTTCGTGCTAGCGCTTGTCATCTTCATTGTTATTGGACTATTACAAGGTTATCCTGTCGATAAACCGATCATTGGTGAATTGACGGAAGATGGGGCTGCGCTTAAAGCCGGATTAAAGCAAGGGGATATCGTTATTTCGATTGATAGCCAGTCGATGTCTTCATGGACGGATGTGGTGACAATGATTCGGAAAAGCCCAGAAAAACCGCTCCAGTTTCAAGTAAATCGCAACGGTCAAATAATTGATCTCATCGTTACACCTGAAAAGAAAACGATCGAAGGTGAGACGATTGGGCTAATCGGTGTGTATGGGCCAATGGAAAAATCGATTGCAGGTGCGATCAAACAAGGAGCGTTAGAAACGTACTATTGGACAAAAGAAATTATAGTTGGGCTAGGTCATTTATTGACAGGGAAATTTTCATTTGATATGTTATCTGGACCTGTTGGTATTGCGGTTTCGACTCACAAAGTCGCCCAATCTGGCGTGTATTACTTAATGAAATGGGGAGCTATTTTAAGCATTAACTTAGGGATTATTAACTTGCTTCCACTTCCGGCACTCGATGGCGGACGATTAACGTTTTTTGCGATTGAGGCGTTACGTGGAAAACCAATTGATCGCCAAAAAGAGGGTATTGTACATTTTATCGGTTTTGCTCTTCTCATGTTGCTTATGCTTGTTGTTACATGGAACGATATTCAAAAATTTTTCCTATAAATCAATGAAGTAAGAGGTGCTAAAAAAGATGAAACAAAGCATGTCGTTTATTCCTACATTACGTGAAGTACCGGCAGATGCAGAAATTAAAAGTCATCAACTTCTCCTCCGTGCCGGTTTTATTCGTCAAAACGCGAGCGGAGTATATAGCTTCTTACCGCTTGGTAAACGTGTATTACAAAAAATTGAAGCGATCATTCGTGAAGAAATGGAGCGAGCAGGCGCGGTAGAGCTACTAATGCCAGCGCTTCAACAAGCAGAGTTGTGGCAAGAGTCAGGTCGCTGGTATTCATACGGACCTGAATTAATGCGTTTAAAAGATCGCCACGAGCGTGACTTTGCGCTCGGTGCAACTCATGAAGAAGTCATTACGGCACTTGTGCGTGATGAAGTGAAATCGTATAAACGTTTGCCGCTTACGCTTTATCAAATTCAAACAAAGTTTCGTGACGAAAAGCGTCCACGTTTCGGTTTGCTTCGTGGCCGTGAGTTTATTATGAAAGATGCATATTCATTTCACGCTTCACACGAAAGTTTGGATGAAGTATACAATAAAATGTACGAAGCTTATGCCAATGTGTTCCGTCGTTGCGGATTAAATTTCCGCGCTGTCATTGCCGATTCTGGGGCGATGGGCGGAAAAGATACGCATGAATTTATGGTTTTATCCGATGTCGGTGAAGATACAATTGCATATTCAGACTCGTCTGACTATGCTGCGAACATTGAAATGGCTCCTGTCATTACGACATATGAGCGGAGCGATGAACCGCATGAGTCGCTTGAAAAAGTGCATACACCAGAACAACGTACAATTGAAGAAGTAAGTCAATTCCTTCAAGTGCCAAAAGAAAAATGCATTAAGTCGCTATTATTTAAAGTAGATGATCGCTATGTGCTCGTTCTTGTGCGCGGCGATCATGAAGTCAATGACGTAAAAGTAAAAAATATATTAGAAGCAACAGTGGTGGAGTTGGCGACACCAGAAGAAACGAAACAAGTGATGAATTGCGAAATCGGTTCACTTGGCCCAATCGGTGTCCGAAACGATGTGCTCGTTTTGGCAGACCACGCGGTAAAAGCGATTGTCAACGGTGTATGCGGGGCAAATGAAGCACACTATCATTATAAAGGGGTCAATCCGGATCGTGATTTTGTTGCGCAATACGCGGATGTTCGTTTCATTCAAGAAGGGGATCCATCACCAGATGGAAAAGGAACGATTCGCTTTGCGCGCGGAATTGAAGTAGGGCATGTATTTAAACTCGGCACGCGTTACAGTGAAGCGATGAATGCAACATACTTAGATGAAAATGGACGTACGCAACCGATGATTATGGGTTGCTATGGTATTGGTGTCTCTCGCACACTTGCAGCGATTGCTGAACAATATAATGATGAGCATGGACTTATTTGGCCGACAGCTGTTGCTCCGTTCCACGTCCACCTCATTTCTGTCAATCCGAAAGTGGACGAGCAACGAGAACTTGCTGATGAATGGTACGTACGTTTGCAACAAGAAGGATTTGAAGTGTTGTATGACGATCGTGCCGAGCGTCCGGGTGTGAAATTCGCTGACAGCGATTTAATCGGCTTACCTGTGCGTGTAACAGTCGGAAAACGTGCAAGTGAAGGAATTGTCGAAGTAAAAGTTCGCAAAACAGGTGAAACAGAAGAAGTACATGTGTCGCAATTAGTGGAGACTTTGCGCCGATATTTGTAAAAGGCAGAGAGGGGGATTCCCCTCTTTCTGTCGTCTATCACTCCCAACCAACGTACAAAAAAAGGGAGGCTTTTGACTGTTCATGATAAATGTATAAATATTTATAAAAATTTTGTAAAAATCTGATGATCATTTTATGTAAAAAAAGTCAAAAAGGGGCTGGGAGAAGATGATTCGCGCGTACAAAGTCATGCTTCTGCCCAACAATAAGCAAAAGACGAAGCTTTTTCAATGCGCAGGTGTTGCCAGA
>NZ_JAIWYK010000137.1:0-282 GCF_022030075.1 Anoxybacillus sp. LAT27 | reverse complement strand
ACCAAGACGATGTGCGTCCTGCCGTGGATGTGTATGTTGTCACGGTTGGAGAAGGCAGCCTCGTTGCTGGTATGCAGCTGGCTGAGCGCTTACGTGAGCAAGTCCCGGGCCTACGTGTTATGTCGCACTTTGGCGGGGGTAACTTCAAAAAACAATTTAAACGTGCGGACAAAGTCGGTGCGTCTGTGGCACTGGTGCTTGGCGAAGATGAAGTCGCCAATGGCACCGTGGCAGTAAAAGATTTGAAAGGCGGCGAGCAGCAAACCTTGAAACAAGACGAGG
>NZ_JAIWYK010000136.1:0-283 GCF_022030075.1 Anoxybacillus sp. LAT27 | reverse complement strand
CGACGCGATCAAACACGGCATCGGGATGGTGCACCAGCACTTCATGCTGTTTGCCGATTTCAGCGTGGCGGAGAACATCGTCATCGGCTATGAACCGCAGCGCGCCGGCCTGTTCCGGCGCAAGGAAGCGGTGGAGGCGGTGCGGGCCCTCAGCGAGCGCTACCGCATCCCGATCGACGTGACCGCCCGGGTATCCCAATGCTCGGTCGGGGAACAGCAGCGCGTGGAGATTCTCAAGGTGCTGTACCAGGGAGCGGACATCATCGTACTGGACGAACCGACC
>NZ_JAIWYK010000135.1:0-283 GCF_022030075.1 Anoxybacillus sp. LAT27 | reverse complement strand
ATCATGCCCGACCGTTCGGGAAAGGGGAAGCTGCTGAACTTTGACCGCGCCCTCTTTGACACGCCCACCCGTGACCTGACCCTGTTCTACCGTGCCTATTTTCACCAGGCGGGCGACGAGGCGGGAGCGAGCCAACTGTTTCATCACTACGCCAACATCTTTCCGCTCCGGCCGGAAGAAATCGACTTGCTCGCCGTCTTCCTCACCTACCCGGAGAGGGTGATGCGGGATGTCGAGATTTACTACGGCGGCACGCGGGATTGGAGCGAGCTGTACGCCGTCA
>NZ_JAIWYK010000134.1:0-284 GCF_022030075.1 Anoxybacillus sp. LAT27 | reverse complement strand
GCACGGACATGACCCCACCGTTCGGATCACGCAGAACAGTACAAGACAACCGGCTGAAAACAGAGGTGGGCGTGTTTGGGCATGATGAATTCTCCTCCTTGCGAACGGCTGCCCCGATTTCTGGAGCAACGGGAGCGGGAGGCACTGGTACCCATCCCGTTCCTGATTCTTGCCAAGGGATGTTTGACGGCACAGGGGACAATCTGCCGGCGGATGTCTTCCGTTCCAAAGATACAAAGGAATACCGGTTTTTGCAGGCAAGGCGGAAAAAACGGAACGGATAC
>NZ_JAIWYK010000133.1:0-284 GCF_022030075.1 Anoxybacillus sp. LAT27 | reverse complement strand
TCTTCTCGTCGGTGGCGCAATCGGGCAGCGTTTCGGCCTATCCGACCCAGCCCGTCACCTATGGCGGTACGATCCGCTTCAAATTCTAAACGGCGCTTTTGTCGCTATACGGCCCGCTTTCCGACCCCGGGGAGCGGGCCTTTTTGTCTTTTCCCCCGCAAACCGCCTCATTTCAGAGCATTGTAAGGCGTGACAAGGGCAAAAATGCAGCGCACAAGGAGCGCAGCGCTATTCAAGGCGTGAAACCGATGTCGGTTGTAACGACACTCAGGAAGGACACATAA
>NZ_JAIWYK010000132.1:0-284 GCF_022030075.1 Anoxybacillus sp. LAT27 | reverse complement strand
CACTTCCCGCGCCATATCGCCGAAGCGCTCGCCCGCAAAGGGCATGACATTCGCTTTGCCTTAGACGGAGGTCCGTTCGGCCGCGGGCAAATCATTTGGCGCGATCCTGACACCGGCGTGCTCGCCGCCGGGACGGAGCCGCGCACGGACGGGGCGGTCGCCGCTTGGTGAGACTCACGATAAAGGGATGACTTCGATGAACCAATGGCATTTATTTCTTGCTTTTTTCCGCGTCGGCATGCTCGGGTACGGGGGCGGGCCGTCCTCGATCCCGCTCGTGCGCG
>NZ_JAIWYK010000131.1:0-284 GCF_022030075.1 Anoxybacillus sp. LAT27 | reverse complement strand
AGATCAAGCGCCTGGAAAAAGAGCTGGCGACGCTGCACAAGGAAGTGGAGCGGATCGAGAACAAGCTGAACAACCCGGGCTTCATGGCCAAAGCCCCGGCAAAAGTGATCGACGAAGAAAAGGCCAAACTGGCCGATTACATGGAGAAGCGGGACAAAGTGATTGCCCGCCTGGCGGAACTGAAAGGCGAATGAACCGCCGTCCTTTCGCATATTTTTGAGAATGGAGCAATGCGGTATGAACGAAAACCGTTTGGAAGGATACAGAGAAACGCTTGACTGGCT
>NZ_JAIWYK010000130.1:0-284 GCF_022030075.1 Anoxybacillus sp. LAT27 | reverse complement strand
GAAGCTTTTCCTCATCCGGAAGTTCCACCAGTTGATGATGACGTTTTCCCAACGCAGCCGCATCGACGATTTGTTGAAGCACGAGCAGGCTGCGCCCCATCTGCCCGAGTGGCAGGTTCTCTACACCCCGGGCCACTCGCAGAGCCATCTTTCCCTGTACCGGGCGGCCGATCGCGTCATGATCGCCGGGGATCACATCATCAAGCACATCTCTTCCAACGCCTTTGTCGAGCCGCCCCGTGACCAGTCGCGGGCCCGACCGCTGACCCTGGTGCAGTACCGGA
>NZ_JAIWYK010000129.1:0-284 GCF_022030075.1 Anoxybacillus sp. LAT27 | reverse complement strand
AGGGCATGGTGCTCTTAGCCGTTAAGACGCGGTCTGAGACAGCAGGGATCTTTGGATTTAAAACTCTACCCCGCCGAGACTGAGGAAATTTTCCTCCGCTCAATCAAGCTCCGCGACCATTAAACCGGAATCGAAAGATTCCAAGAACGAAAAGGAGGTATCTCGTCTATGATGACTAGAGAGCGCAAAGCGCAAGAGATAAGCTCCATTTCCGAAAAGTTTGGCAAATCAAAAGCCGCTTTTCTCGTCGACTTCAAAGGTATGGACGTGGAGAGTGTGACCAA
>NZ_JAIWYK010000128.1:0-284 GCF_022030075.1 Anoxybacillus sp. LAT27 | reverse complement strand
AGTATGATCCCTATCATTTTACCATATTGAACAAGCTGCGCGAAATTGCCCCCCTTCATATTTCCGAATCGTTCCTTTTGATCAAACGTTCAATCCCTCCAAAAGAGGGGATATTCACAGACACTGGATTGAAGTAAGCTTAACGATAGCATCGTTTTTCTCCATCCCATCAAGCACATGATGTGCGTGAAACGCCAATAAAAATGAATGATCATTCATTTTGTTATGGTATAATGGTAACAACATCCTCACACCAATAAGGAGGCCCGTTCGCCATGCTGCTC
>NZ_JAIWYK010000066.1:0-64835 GCF_022030075.1 Anoxybacillus sp. LAT27 | reverse complement strand
GGATGTGGGGCTTCTTTGCGTGAAGTCAAACCGTTCAAAGTCGATATCCGTCAAGTGTTTGATCTTCCTCCCGTGACGATTGAGGTGACACAACATGAACGTGAAGTGAAATCCTGTCCACATTGTCGATGTGTTCAACAAGCGGAGTTTCCACCACATGTCACGAATCATGTGCAATACGGTCCACGGCTCACGGCGCTCGTTGTTTATTTGCATCATATCCAATTGATCCCGTACAAGCGTTTAAGTGATACAATCGAAGCGTTATATCAACACTCGATTAGTACGGGAACTCTTGCCAATATGGTGAAACGAGGATGCGAAGCGCTAGAATCAAATATGGACATCATCGAAGACGCCTTACTTGGATCCAACATCCTGCATGTCGATGAAACGAGTTTGCGCATCAATGGGAAACTCGCATGGGTACATGTCGCGTGTACATCGGGATATACATACTTGGCTCCTCACGCTTCTCGTGGAAAGAAAGCGACCGATGACATCGGGATTCTTCCCCGATATCAAGGAACAATGATACACGATGCGTTCGGTACGTATCCGAAATACACGAGAGCCACCCATGCCCTTTGTCACGCCCATCATTTGCGTGAATTGAAGGGCTTCATCGAACAAGGGCATACGTGGGCGATGCGCATGACCACGTTTCTTTTAGCCGCCAAGCAAGCCGTCGAAGCCCATCACGGTGCACTTTCCGAAGAAGAAGCGAGACGGTGGGGACCGTATCCTGGCGAGAGCACAACACCGATTGGAAGCGATGACGCCTCTTCCGAAAAAAGCACTCGCTTTTGTTCGACACCTTCAAAAACGAAAGGAAGAAGCGCTGCGTTTCTTACGTGAAGCTCACGTTCCCTTTGACAACAACCAAGCCGAACGCGATCTTCGCATGGTCAAAGTGAAAGAGAACATTTCGGGTACGTTTCGCGAAGAAACATTCGCCCAGTCTTTTTGTATCACAAGAAGCATCGTTTCCACACTGACGAAACACGAAAAAAACGTGTGGGATTCGTTATGTCTTCTGTTGACGGGTGAAACGCTCGATCGTGTTCTTTCTACCACTTAGGGCATTTTCTATTACGGGGATGCCCTATTTGTGTTGCGCTTCTTTACATACTACTATCGGGGTGAATAGTTACCGTAAATTGACAACCAAACAAAAAAGGAGACATGAACCGGACTCCTTGGGTAAAATAGATGTGCTCAAAACCCATTCACACAAGGAGGTTCATGTCTCATGAATAGATTAGCACATCACCAAGGAATCGACAAGTTTTTCTTCACGTTGGGGTTGACGCTGCAACTTTCCAAACCGGTCTTGAAGCACCTCGTTCATCTTGTCGATGCCTTGACCACTAAGGGATTCTCGGGAACGTTGACCGATGTCCATCACTGGAGCTTTCATCCGAATCATCGAACGACGCTCAGTCACTTTTTCACGAAAAGCCCTTGGAACGAGGAAAGGCTGCTTGGGAAGCTTCAAGAGTGGATCCTTTCCCAGGTCGAACGACTGGCCTAACGGAAACATCAACCCCTTTTTGTTTCAATTGATGATACGATTTGCCAAAAAACGAAGCCTTCGCCACGGGCTGCACACGCCATTCAAGGGTGTGATTGGCACTACTCGCATAAAGATCATCAATCGGTTTGGGGGCATTCGCTCGTTTGGCTGATGGTGCACACCTTCACGCAGGCGTTTCCGTTCGCGTTCCGCTTGTATGACAAGAAGGCGAGAAGAAGCAAAATCGACCTGGCGATGGAGATGCTTTCCTCGATCAAGGTGAAGCTGACTCAGCCGGTGTATGTGCTCATGGATTCGTGGTACCCGTCCAAAACGCTCATCGAAACCTGCTTGAGCAAGGGATTCCATGTCATCGCCATGCTCAAGGCGAATCGGATTCTTTATCCGAAAGGCATCGCCGAATCCCGACAAACCCTTTCCGCTGGATTGGAGCTTCTTCGATCGCGAAAAGGCCACAGCGTCGTCGAGTTCATTTATAACGCCGCAAAGCAAGATATTCCCATTGATGTGATCAAAAAACAGCTCCATGTCGCCTAAGGGGTACCTTGTTTGTCTTTCTAACTATGGGAATTATTGTAATGAAAAATGCTCATCTACAGTTATTGATTAAAATGCGTTACAGGCGAATTTGAGCGGTCATTTTTTAGCGAAGTGCCTATTTTTTATTTTTAACCGATCCATATATGAGAAATATTAAAACATTGGCTCTTCACCACAAGTTGTACTTGATCATTGAAGATCGGTGTGCATAGAGAAAATAGAGGGTACAAAAAATACGAATTTTCCTGTATGGTAAAGGTGACCAAACCAAACCATTGGAGGAAAATTCGCATGTACTCTCAGTTTATCAAAGAACTCGTCGATTTACCAGATGTTTTGATTCAAAAGGTACGAAAAGAAGAAGAACGTTGGATTTTCGAACTTTCCCTTCCTGAACAATGCCCGTTATGTCCTGTTTGCTTGAAACGCACGATCAAAATGACAGGAAAAAAGAAACAATGGATGCATGGCTATGCGCGGCGAATCGGGATTTTTTGGATCGAACTTCCTGTCGAGCGCAGACGTTGTGGTACGTGTGGCATGACATTCAGCACGCCGTATCCTGGAATTTCCCCTCGAAGTGTGGCAACCGATGCTTTTCAGCGATGGGTGGCGCAATCTTGCATAGGGACATCCATTCAGGCGGTGGCTCGTATGTTCAAGCTTCCGTACACGACCGTTGAACGTTGGTTTTATACCCATGCCCCTTCCTTCCTATCGAATGACATCCAACCAAAGGCAGTTTGTGTCGATGAGTTTGCGTTTCGAAAAGGGCATGACCACGGAGTGGCGATCATGGATGCGGAAACGGGAGAAGTGTATACCGTTGAAGCAGGAAAGAACGAGGAAGCCATTGGACGTGTGTTGGCTCATGTGTCTGGTTCTGTTCAGTATGTCGTGAGCGATTTGGCACCAGCCATGAAAAAAGCGATTCAAAGGGTTTGCCCAGAGGCGACACATGTCGTGGATTATTTCCATGTCATTCAGCTGTTTACAGATGCTTTAGAGCGTTGTCGCAAATATGTAGACAAAGGAGGCAAGAAACACGAAAATGTTCGTTACGTTTGTCGTCTATTGAGTCAATGCCCAGGGAAATTGACGGAGGAAGAACGCCAAATCGTACGGAAATGGTGCGATGAAAGCGATTACTTAAAGTCTGTCTACCAATCTCTCCAACATTTTCGCTATGTGTCCAACAGCAAAGACGAGCAACAGGCGAAACGACGTTTGGAGGCTTGGATTCACCGATATGTATGTGGTCCTTGTTCGGCTGTGCGCGCTATCGCAAAATCACTTGTCAAACGAACAGATGAAGTCATATCATGCATATTGTCACCTTATTCGAATGGAAAAATGGAGGGGACGAATAACAAGATCAAGCTAATCAAACGTCGGGGATACGGATACAGAAATATCCAGTGTTTTGCATTGCGGGTTCGTCTAGAAACAGCTAACATACTTTAATGGCGGATGCAAGTACATCTTTTGGTGATGAACCATTTTTATTTATTTCATCTAAAAGCTACTCCTATTGTTCAGAGCTTTTTTCTTTCTTTATTTTATGTCTGTTTTTATTTATAATAAAACAAAGAATATTCAAATAATTTTATATATAACAAGTTAAAAACACGGAATCGATGACGTATACTCCTTTTCATCCATCTATCCCCATTCAGTTGATATTAAGGAAGGGTGAGCAGAAAGTTTGATGGAAAATAAAACTTTAGCTCCATGTAAAGGGGGTGTATGAATGGCAGCGAAACGATTTTTAATAACAAAAACAAAGTTTATTCCACCGTTGCTAAAAGAGTCGACCGTTCATCGACCGCATCTGATGAAAAAGCTGCACCAAGTACACCATTATCCTTTAACTCTTATTCACTCAGGTCCTGGATATGGAAAGAGTACAGTTTTATCCGCTTTTCTTAGTGCACAAACGAAACCTTACTGCTGGTATAGCCTTTCAAAGCAGGAAGATGATTTTATTCCTTTCCTTGTTCACATGATCTATGCTGTACAGAGTAGATTTCCTTATTTCGGAGAAAAAATAGTTGACTATTTACAAAATGAAGAACGAGCAAACTTGGAGGAAGATATTGAGTTTTTATGTTCAGAATATATTAATGAGTTGTTTACAATTCAGGAGGATTTTATTTTTGTGATCGATGACATCCATATTATAGAGCATTCTAGTCAAACCAAAAAATGGCTGATTTCATTCATTTCCCATCTACCAAGTCATGTTCACCTTGTATTATCGGGGAGAATCCGGCTTCATTGGGATATCATTACGAAAATGCTTGTTCGCGGGAATTTGTTGGAGTTGAGTGAAGCTGAGCTGGCTTTCACAAAAGAAGAAATCGAGGTTTTATTTTCTCATTCCTATGGTTGTGAGTTAGAATCTGAACAAGTGGACAAGATTTATCAATTAACCGAGGGATGGATTATTGCCATTCAAATGATCTGGCAACAAATGAAAATCCGAGGAGGTCTGGACGGATATCAAGGGGAGAATCCGGCTTCAAACGAAGAGTTGTTACGATTTTTGACAATGGAGGTGTTTGTTAATCAACCGGAAGAAGTGCAGCTTTTTTTACTAAAAACGGCTATTTTTGATGAGTTTCATGTAAAACTTTGCTATGACCTTTATCAATGGAAAGATACGAACGAGATGTTGCAATATTTGTTGGATCAAAATTTGTTCATTGTTCAAATAGGAGAAGGTCTGTATCGCTATCATCCACTATTTCGCGATTTTCTTCTTAAACGATTAAGGAAAAATGAGCCCTTTTTTTATCGTGTTCATAGACAGGCTGCAGACTACTATTGCAAGAGCGGGCAATTCGAAAAAGCGATCTATCATTATCAAGAAATAGGGGAAGAAGAGAAAATCGCATATATTTTGCAATACAATGGTCAGCAATTGTTAAGCGAAGGAAAGATAGAGACATTATCCGAAGTGCTCGACAAGCTTTCAATGGAAGTAAAAAATAAGTTTGAGATGCTGTGGTTTCTTGAGGGGGAACTCAACCGTTATTTTTGTAAGTATGAGAGAGCGCTTACATGTTACTCTCAATTAGAAGAATTGGCACAAGAAAAACGAGACCGCTATTTAGAAAGCTTTGGAAAAGAAGGAAAAGCAAGAATTTATCTAGATACTATTCAACCGGCGAAGGCAGATGGTTATTTAAGTAAGGCTATTGAACGGATGGGACAAAGTGAAGGGAATGCGGAGAGGGAAATACAGCTTTACAGCTTGATGGCTGAAAATCTTCTTAATCTTGGTAAAGCGCAAGAGGCGGAAAAATGGTTAGAAAAGTGTAAGGAGTTACAAGCGAATTTCAAGAAAGTAGAATTAGAATCAAGACTTTATTTACGAACGGGAAGGTTGCTTGAGGCAAAAAAACTTCTTGAGCATGCCCAATTTGAAGAAGAAGGTCAAAATCATTCATCCCGCTCTCACCGAGAAACAGACTTGCTTTTGTCAATTATATTTTCTTATACGGGTGAAGGAGAAAGAGCAAAACGATTAGCAGAGAAAGGGATCTTTCGGGGAGCAGCAAGGAAAGCGCCATTTGTAGAAGCATGTGGTTGGATGAGGTTGGGGCATGCCGTTCAACTGTTAGAACGCTATGAACCGAATCTAGCAGCGAAATGTTATGAGACATCGATTGATTTGATGGAGCAAATCAACATGTCTAGGGGAAAGTCAGAAGCCTACATGGGACTATGCTTATTGTTTGGCAAGCTTACCGATTATCAAAAGGCTTATCAGTATGGCCAGATGGCATTGGAGGAGCCTTCACGTGTAAAAGATCTCTGGTTAACCACCTATATTACATTAGCCCTTGGGATAAACGCCTTTTACAACAGACGATGGGAAGAATCAGAATTTTACTTTATGAAATGTAAAGAGAACTTTGAGGAATGTGGTGATAAATACGGGTACATTGTGACGCTTTTTTGGCTTGCTTATCTTTATGATGCGTTAAAAGAGAAGAGGACGTTTAAGCAGTATATAAAAGAATTTCTTACTTTAATTAAGCATCATCATTACGAGTTTTTTATTGAAAACCATACATTGTTTGGTCCAGCAGATATTGAAACGATTGTCCCGCTCTTGTTGGCAGCGAAGGAACTAAATGTAAAAGAAGACTATGTTTCTTCTCTTTTACGTCGCCTTGGATATAAAGAGTTAGGTTTTCATCCTGGTTATACCATTCGTGTTCAGACACTAGGAGACTTTCAAGTTTGGATAGGGAATGAAAAGCTATCAGAGAAGAGCTGGAAAAGAGAAAAGGCGAAAGAACTTTTTCAATTATTGATTACGAAAAGAGACAAAATGATATCTAAGTCTGAAATTCTAGAATTGCTCTGGAAAGAACAAGAAGAGGAAGCAGCCCAGCGAGATTTTAAAGTCGCACTCAATGCTTTAAATAGAGCGATTGAACCGAATCGCAAGGCCAGGGCAAACACATTCTTTATTGTTCGTGAAGGAACTTTTTATGGATTAAATAAAGAGGCTTCTTTTGAGATTGATGCAGTTCGTTTTGAAAAATTGATTGAAGAAGGGTTAGAAGAAAGTAATCGTCGTCTTGCGATCGAGAAATTGAGCAGAGGTTTAGAGTATTATCAAGGAGACTATTTGTCAGGAAGTCGTTACGATGATTGGTGTTTGGAAGAAAGAGAACGGCTGCTTCTCTTATATTTACGGGGAGCAGAACGGTTGGCACAGATGTTTGTAGCAGAAGAGCGCTTTGATGAGGCCATACGTTGGTGCGAGTCTATTCTTACACATGATCCTTGTTGGGAAGAGGCATATCGGTTATTGATGTACTGCTATTATCGAAAGCAAAACCGCTCCTATGCGTTGAGATTATTTGAAAAGTGTCAAAAGCATTTACAACAGGAACTAGGTGTAGAGCCGATGGAATCAACAAAAAAAATGTTTGCCATGATTAAAGATGTGCCTTTTTTACCATTGTGATCGAAGGCGATTTGCTTCTTATTCAGAATACTATAATAAAGTTTTTTCGTTATTTTATGCATATATGTTTGCAGTAAAAAAGGTGTCCCAGTACTTTTGGGACATCATCTTTTTTCCATAGGATTTGATTCAGAGAGAGGTAAGGTGAAGAACATACTGTAATCATGACTTCTTGACAGCGCTTTTGCTTCCACGCTCGTCTGCTTGTAACTGATTTGCAACTCCATTAATCAATAATACAGATAAGACATTTATTTTAATCGCGAGGGAGGAAACGAAATGAAACGAACGACAAAATGTTTTTTGTATTTGCTGGTGGTGATGTTGGTGATATTGGGAGCTTGTAGTTCGAATGATGCAGGAGTGGCAAGCAATGAGAATGATAAGCCGAAAAAGGGAACGAATGAAAAAACGGAAGAAGTCGTTCGGATCGGGGTGTTGGCTTCTTTGACAGGGGCACTGGAGGTATATGGAAAACAAACAGTAAGAGGATTTGAACTCGGTCTTGAGTATGCAACAGGTGGAACGATGGAAGTAGCAGGAAAGAAGATTGAGTACATTGTGGAAGATACAGAAACCCAACCGAATGTTGCAGTTCAAAAAGCGACTCGATTGCTTGAAGACCATCAGGTAGATTTTATTGTCGGTTCATCATCTTCAGGGGATACATTGGCGGTACTTCCATTAATGGAGGAATATAAAAAGATTATGATTGTTGAGCCGGCGGTTGCTGACAGTATAACAGGTGAGAACTGGAACAGGTATATTTTTAGAACTGCAAGAAGTTCTTCGCAAGACGCGATTGCTGGTGCAACGGCAATTGCAGCTGAAGGAGTTACGATTGCCACACTCGCTCAAGACAGTGCATTCGGACGTGATGGGGTGGCTGCATTTAAAAAGGCAGCTGAAGAGTTGGGAGCCAAAATTGTCCATGAAGAATATGCCGATCCTTCAGGTGTTGACTTTTCTTCAAACATTCAGCGAATTGTCAATGCAAAGCCGGAGTATTTGTTTGTCATTTGGGCTGGAGCTAATTCGCCATGGGGACAGCTAGCTGATATGAAAGTACAAGAGCGCGGAATCAAAATTTCGACTGGAGCTCCTGACATTGCAGCTCTTCGGACCATGGATGCAGTAATCGGTATGGAAGGATTTACGGTTTATCATCATAGTCTTCCAAACAATGAAATAAACGATTGGCTCGTCAAAAAGCATCTAGAAAAATTTGGAGAGGAACCAGACTTGTTTACTCCTGGTGGATTTGCAGCAGCGATGGCAATTGTAACAGCTTTGGAAAAGAGTGGAGGAGTTACGGATGCAGAGACGTTAATTGAGACGATGGAAGGTATGACATTTGACACACCAAAAGGTCCAATGACGTTCCGACCGGAAGACCATCAGGCATTGCAAACTATGTATGCGATTACTCTTAAAAGAACGAATGAGTTTGATTACCCTGTTCCCGTCCTTGTAAGAGAACTTACATCGGAAGAAACGGCACCTCCCATCAAAAATCGGTAATCATTAAAAAAGGAGCCGAACGTTCATTACTCTTTCTGTTCGGCCCCTTTATTTTAACCAACGACACTCAAAAAGAAGGTGAGAGCGATGGATGACATCATTTTGGAAACAAACGGATTGACTATTGTGTTTGGTGGACATGTGGCAGTGGATAATGTATCGGTCAAAATTCAACGGAATCAATTGAAGTCGATTATTGGTCCAAATGGAGCAGGGAAAACGACGTTTTTTAATATGCTTAGCGGTCAACTTAAGCCAACAAAAGGGAGCGTGTTTTTCGATGGCAAGGATATTACCTCTTTATCACCAGCTGAACGAACAAGACTGGGGATTGGACGCTCTTTTCAAATCACAAATGTCTTTCCTAATTTAACTTGTTATGAGAATGTTCGTCTTGCTGTTCAATCTCAAAAGGGGATTCTTTATAACATGTTTTCACATGTGAGAAAATTTCGGGATGTAAATGAAAGAGCCTATCAACTTTTGGATATGGTATTTCTTGTGAATAAAGCAAACGAAATGGCGGTTAATCTTACACATGGAGAAAAGCGGAAACTGGAAATTGCTATGCTCCTTGCTTTGGAGACAGAGATGTTGCTTCTTGATGAGCCGACGGCGGGCATGTCACTCGAGGAAGTGCCGATGATTTTGGATGTAATTCGCAACATTCGTGATCAACGGAATCGAACGATTTTGTTGATTGAACACAAAATAGATATGGTTCTTGATTTATCAGACAATATCATGGTTCTTTTCCATGGTCAACTGCTTGCGGATGGGCCTCCGAAAGAGATCATAAGGAATGAGCAAGTTCAATCTGCGTATTTGGGGGGGCTGTACAATGACGCTTCTTAAGGTTGAAGCAATCCAAACGTACATTGAGCAGTATCATATTTTGCAAGGGGTGTCCTTTGAAGTACGGGTTGGGGAAGTAACTGTTCTTCTTGGGCGGAATGGGGCTGGGAAAACAACGACTCTCCGCTCGATTATGGGTCTTACTCCTGTAAGAGAAGGAAAAATTTTCTACAAAGATCAAGAGATTCAGACATGGCCGACTCATCAAATTTCAAACATTGGCATCGGTTATGTTCCTGAAGATCAAGGAATTTTTGGAGCATTGACTGTGGAAGAAAATATGAAAGTAGCTATAAAGAATAAAGATGAGCGAACAATGGAACGTCTCGAATGGGTGTTGGACTTGTTCCCGGATTTAAAAAAATTCTGGAAAAAGCAAGGGGGAAATTTGAGCGGGGGACAAAAGCAAATGCTGGCGATTGCGAGAGCATATATCAACGACAATAATCTTCTCCTAATTGATGAGCCAAGCAAAGGTTTGGCACCAATTGTCGTTGAAAAGGTAATGGATTCGATCCAGCAGATGAAAGAACAGACAACGGTCGTACTGGTTGAACAAAATTTCATAATGGCAAGTGCGATTGGAGATCGCTTTTACATTATCGACGATGGTCGTACTGTGCACAGCGGCTTGATGAAAGAACTAAAGGAGGATGAGCAGTTAAAGAAACAATATTTAGGGATTGCTTGAAAGGAGGGAATGAAATGGATCTTTTCATCAACATTACGATCAATGGTTTAGCAACTGGGATGCTTATTTTTCTGCTTGCTGCGGGGCTAACACTCATTTTTGGATTAATGGATGTGTTAAATTTTGCTCACGGTGCATTGTTTTTGTGGGGAGCGTATGCTGGAATTTGGGCTTATAGTGCGACGGAAAGTTTTTTTCTGGGTATTGTCATTGCTTTAATTACGGGGATGATTCTAGGATATTTGTTGGAACGGTTCATTGTGAAACCGATGTATGGAAACCATATTCAGCAAATTTTAATCACTCTTGGGGTTATGCTTGTCCTGAGTGAATTTGTCAAAGTCGTGTGGGGACCGAATATTATTCAAGCAACTGCTCCTGAATGGCTGCAAGGAAGTTGGGAAGTCGGAAGCATCCTTTTAGTTAAATATCGATTATTTATTATCTTCATTGGTCTAGTTGTCTTTTTTGCTCTGTTATTTTTGTTAAATAAAACAAAGTTAGGATTAGTTGTTCGTGCTGGAGTCATTAATAAGGAAATGGTGCAAGTTCTTGGAATCAATATTCGGAAGGTCTTTCTCTTTGTTTTCATTTTAGGTGCAGCGATGGCTAGTTTAGCAGGTGTGTTGTTTGGACCTTATTCTGGGGTGATTTATGCTGAAATAGGCCTTGAATACGGGATTTTAGCTTTTATCGTTGTCATCATTGGTGGAATGGGTAGTGTGCTGGGTTCCATGATTGCTGCACTTCTCGTTGGCATTTTAGGGGCTTATACCGCATACTTTATCCCCGATTTATCGTTGGCGGTTAACTTTGTGTTGATGCTTACCATTCTTATTTTTAAGCCGGCTGGACTCATCGCAGCGAAGGAGGTGGGCAAATGAATCGCTTAAAAACTTTGTCAAAACTTAAGTTGATGTTAGCGTTACTGACTGTTGGTTTGTTTGTTTTTCCATTTATTAGCGATTCAAGGACCGCTTTTATCATCTTAACGCAAATTTTTATTCTTGCTATATTTTCCATGAGTTATGACCTGCTTCTCGGATACACAGGTATCGTTTCTTTTGGACATGCGATGTTTTTTGGAATAGGGGCTTATACGGTTGCTATCTGTCTGAGGCATTTTGGTGCAACAATTTCAACCGTATTGCTTGCCGCTTTGCTCACGGTGATTTTTACAGTAGTTGTTAGCTATCTAGTTGGAATGTTAACGCTTCGATTAAAAAAACATTTTTTTGCGATGCTTACACTAGCCGTTGCGAGTTTGTTTTTGGTTGTTGCGGAAAAATGGCGTTCTCTAACGATGGGCAATGACGGGTTCACGTTTGTTGTTCCTGAGCTATTTCGTGATCGTGTTTCATTCTATTTCATTTCGCTCGCCTTTCTTGTTGTTATGTATCTGTTCCTTGAGCGGTTTACTCAATCGCCGATGGGAAAAGTATTGGAGGCGATTCGTGAAAACGAAGTTCGAGTCGAATCGCTAGGCTACAAAGTATTACACTATAAAGTTATTGCGAATGTGATTGCCGGAATGATCGCAGGGCTGTCTGGCATCTTGTATGCGATGAGCCTTCGTTTTGTCAATACAACTGTATTTTCAGTGGAACGAACGTTAGATGCCTTATTAGTTACAATCATCGGCGGTGTTGGAACGTTGTTTGGTTCAGTCATTGGCGCTGCGTTGCTCGAGTTTGCCCGCCACGGTCTGATGGATTTAGCGAAAGTTCATTGGGTTTTTGAACGTTGGGTTATCTTATTTGGAATGGTGTTTATTCTCGTTGTGATGTTCTTTCCAAAGGGAATTGTCGGAACAATGAAACATTGGTGGAAGCAGCGGATGTATAAAAAAGAGCAAACCAATCAGCTTGATGAGAGAAGCACAAACACATTGAAAGAGGACTTTCATTCGTAAAGTATGGTTGAAGTGGCACGACCTTTTGTCTTCATTAGAGAAAACACTTCAAGGATGAAGAAGAGAATAAATGTATTATATGTAAAAAAAGGAAAATCCCGTTGTTTAGTGCAAATAAAAAGTAAAAGGAATCATTGGAGAGTGAGCAGAATGAATCATGAGCCGATTGGGATTGTCAGTACAGGAATATATTTGCCGGAACAGCGAATGACAGGAGAAAAAATAGCAGCTTTGTCTGGCTTGCCATTGGCTGTTGTTGAACAAAAAATGGGCATTAAAGAAAAGCCTATACCGGGTGAAGAGGATCATACGTGTCAGATGGGGATTTATGCGGCGAAGAAAGCAATGGAAAAAGGGGGAGTTTTGCCGGAAGAGCTGGATTTAGTGATTTATATTGGCGAAGAGTACAAAGAATATCCACTTTGGACTGCTAGCATTAAACTGCAACAAGAAATTGGAGCGATTCGGGCATGGGCATTTGATGTTGCTCTTCGATGCTGCACGACAATTATGGCTTTAAAGCTGGCTAAAGATATGATGATTGCTGATCCTTCGATTCGAACGGCTTTGCTTGCAGGAGGATACCGGAATGTTGATTTGATCGATTACAGTAATCCAAGAACAAGATTCATGTATAACCTTTCAGCTGGAGGCGGAGCGATTATCTTACAAAAAGGATATAGGTGTAATGAGTTGCTGGAAAGTCATTTAATCACGGACGGTTCCTTTTCTGAAGATGTCATTGTGAGAGTTGGGGGAACGAAACAACCGATATTCCCTGCTGCGATTGAAAAACGTCTCCATTATTTGGATGTAACCGATCCAGAAGGTATGAAAAGACGCCTTGAGGAAAAGTCTATGAACCATTTTCTTTCTGTGATTCGCAAATCTTTAGAAAAGAGCGGTCTGTCGGAAAAGGATATTGATTATTTAGGAATCTTGCATATGAAGAAATCAGCTCACGACTTTGTTCTTAACGAGTTAGGTCTGTCAGAGGAGCAATCGATTTATTTAGATCGTTATGGTCATGTCGGTCAATTCGATCAAATTCTATCCCTCGAACTCGGTCTTGCCGATGGGAAAATTAAAAACGGAGATATCGTCGTACTCGTCAGCGCTGGAATCGGTTATGCCTGGGGGGCTTCGACGATTCGCTGGGGAAGAGAGTAAGAAAGAAGGATGGTGATATCATTGGCAGACATTCAGTTGAAAACCGTTGTGCTCGACAATGGAGAAACAATTGGATATCGGGAACGCTTGGGCGGAGATGAAGTTCTCATTCTCATCCACGGAAATATGACATCGTCAAAGCATTGGGATGTATTACTTGAAGCTTTTGATCCATTCTATACACTCTATGCTCTTGATTTGAGGGGATTTGGAATCTCCACTTATCACACACCGATCGACTCGATCAAAGACTTTTCCGATGATGTGAAAGCATTTATGGATGCTATAGGATTGGAGAAAGCTTCATTGCTTGGCTGGTCGACTGGCGGCGCCGTCAGTATGCAATTTGCCATTGATTATCCAGAGCGTGTCAAGCGATTAATCTTACTAGCGTCTGCCTCCACAAGAGGCTATCCGTTTTATCAAATGGGACCGAATGGAGAAAAATGCCGCATCGCGAAAAAAGCCGATATTGCTGTCGATCCAGGGAAAACACTTCCGATCTTATCCGCTTATCGGACAAAAAATAAAGCATTTTTAAAAGAATTATGGAATTCTCTTATTTATACAAACGAACAACCTTCTACTGAAAAATATGAAGAATATTTGGAAGATATGCTCACGCAGCAAAATCTCGTCGATGTTTACCATGCTCTCAATACATTTAACATCAGTACGGTTCACAACGGAGTAAAAGAAGGAACTGGCAAGGCAAAAGACATCAAAGCTCCTACCCTTGTTCTATGGGGGGAAAACGATCTTGTGGCGACAGAACAAATGACTAATGAAATATTGGAAGACTTAGGAGAGAATGCCGAGTTTGAACTGCTGATAGAATGCGGCCATTCCCCTCTTATTGATAATTTGGAACAATTGCTAGAAAAAATAACAAGCTTTTTGCAGAAGGTGTAAAAAAAGGAAGATAGACTCGACAATTGAATTGCACTCTGTTTCTTGATGTTTTTGCAATAGACAGCCTCTCACCGCTTGCTGCAAGCAACGTTTAGTAGCAGGCGTTTTTTTTAAAACAAATTGGCGGAAGGGGATCAGATTGTTTCGATTATTCTGGTGAGCTTTTCTTCTGAACAGCACTCCCAAAATGGAAGAAACCACCTGCAATTCTTTTTTTAAAACACAATAGCTGAGTTTTTGACCCTTTATTTTTTCAGCATGGTATGTCTCTGTTTTTTGCAACACCGGTGCCAATATTTGCTCCCCATGTTTTTCGATCATTTCTGGCCAAAGGAAAGGAGTTGTTCTCTACAGCTTCTAGAGAGCGATGCTGACTATCCGCTACAAGGCCGTACGAATATGTTCCTTCCGTCGTAAAAACTCGTTAAAAAAGCTTCAATAGCAGGTAATGAATTTTCTCGGAGTATCAATGTAACTGGTCGATCGTAACCTTAAGTTATTGGATTATTATAGATATTCATGTGAAAGAGGGAGGAGATAATGTTATGCTTCAAAGAAAAACATTCATGTTGGCCTTGTTAGTGGTGTTTAGTTTATTTCCTTTCCTGTTCAGTTCTTTTGTCAGTGCTTCAGAGTCACCTACTTTGATTTCTGTCGCTAGCGATCCGTATCCATGGGAACGTGTAGAAGTTTATGGGAGTAATGTAAGCCAAATGATCAGCGAGAAAGAAAAGATGCTTAGGATCAGCTTGCCGGAAAATGACAAGGTGAGAAGTTGGTTTCCTTCCGATGTTTATGTTCATGTTGGATACAGCAGTTCAAATCAGGACTATGATTTTGGCAGCTATGGATATTTAAAAAGCAATCGTTATTTTGTTTTAGGATATGGCTTAGGATGGAAGGAGGCAACAAAGCCGTATCCAGTTCTTCTTGTACACGGTGCAGCAGATGATATGAATCGTGCATGGGCTCATCCGTGGGATAAGGAAACGCCTAGCTCAATTGATAAGCCTGGGTTAATGCAATATTTAGCGGAGAGAGGTTACGCTGTTTTTGCCATTTCGTTTCCGCATACACATGGAAACAATTTATTCCAAGGACAATTAATTGCTGATGCCATTTCTATCATTAAGGAGAAAACAGGGGCAGCAAAAGTGGATATTGTTGCTCATAGTAAAGGGAATATTTCTTCCATTGCTTATATGAGTTCGTTGAATGATGATTGGTCTGATACTGCTTGGATGACAAACTTTCGAGGAGACGTCCGCAAATATGTAGCGATTGCCGCTCCTTTTAAAGGGCTAGATACGATGTTTCGTTACTATTTAGCGAATACCAATACAATTGATGGGACTCTTAATGCACCTGTAGCCTTTTACAATGCGTACATTTATTACAACTATCGGAATTATTACCGTTGGAGTATGACTGATACTTATGGTGATGGAAACTATTTTGAGGGGCAAACTCAGCTTCTCCATAATTGGGTGGACGATCCGAATGACCCGGTTTGGTTTAACTTTGAAAGTGATACAGGAGATTTTAATAATACAAGGAATAAGCTGTATTGGGGTGGATGCAGTTATTATGTTTGTTCAGAAGGAATCAACATAGCTATTGCGAATTCAAATGGCCAAAACGGAACTAGTAACTTTATCGAAAAAATGAATAAAAAAGGATTAGATCCCGCAATTCAATTCTATGTTTTGTATGGAACGAATCAGGCTTTAGACTACTATTGGTTTGGTTATCCGATTGGAGAAAAAGCGGCTCCAAGTGATGGATTGTTGTTTGTTAAGAGTGCCACCTATACTGACGGGATGACAAAACGGGGAGCCACTTTAAAAGCAATGGCCTCTGGAAACTATCATCACTTAGACATTGCCCGTGTTACTCCTGTTTTGAATTGGATCGAAAAAAAACTCTCTGAACCATGATTGATATGATTCGACCTTTGTTCAAGCATTTTGTGTCCTGTTTTTTGCGTTGTAACCAAAATGCAACTCCTGTTATTTATACTGCTTAATGTAAAGAAAGAAAAGGAGGAGGGCAATGTGTATTGGGCTATCGATTGGTTGAACAAACGGGCTACCTTAACTCCAAACCGTGTGGCAGTGGTCGATGGAGAAAAAAAGGTTTACTGGACTTATGAGCAATTGAATGAAGAAGCAACAAACCTAGCTCATTCGTTAAAACAGCTTGGTATTCACAAAGGGGATCGGGTCGCTCTGTTGTCGCCTAATGATATAAGCTATTTTCATTTACTGTTTGCATGCACAAAAATCGGCGCAGTGTTTGTTCCTGTTAATTGGCGTCTTTCGAAGGGGGAAATTTCCTATATTCTTTCCGATTGCCAACCGTCTCTATTTATTTATGACAGAAAACTAGGCAAACTAGTGCCTGAAACTTACAAAGGAAAAAAGTTGGAGTTACAATCCGATACTTACAATCAACTGTTTGTTGGACATAGAGAGATAATTGAAGAAAAAGTTAATGTCGACGATCCACTGACTATTATTTATACCGGAGGGACGACCGGATTACCAAAGGGGGCCGTCTTAACGCATCAATCCATGTTTTACAACATAATTAATACGATTAACAGTTGGAATTTGACAACTGATGACACGACATTGACGTATTTACCGATGTTTCATACAGGCGGATTAAATGTCTTGTCTCTTCCGCTTTTGCACATCGGCGGCAAAGTGGTGTTCGCTAATAAGTTTGAGCCCGAACGTGCTGTTCGTCTATTGAATGAAGAAAAGTGTACAATCGTTCTCTTTGTGCCAACGATGTACCATCTGCTCATTCAATCGAAGGCTTTTCAACAATCAGACTTTCCGACGGTTCATACTTTCTTATCAGGAGGGGCTCCTTGTTCCAATAAAATCTATGCCGCTTTTGCCGAAAAAGGGCTGACTTTTAAAGAAGGATACGGATTAACAGAAGCGGGGCCTAACAACTTTTTTATTAACCCACAGGATGTGTATAAACGGAGGGGCTCTGTTGGCAAACCGATGCTATATAACACAGTGAAAATTGTCAATGAAGAAGGAAAGGAGACTGGACCCGGGGAAGTGGGAGAGATTGTGATAAGCGGCTATCACTTATTTTCCCGATATTGGAATAAACCAGACGTAACAGCTGAAACTCTGAAAGATGGCTGGTTGTATACAGGAGATTTAGGGAAAAGGGATGAAGAAGGATTCTTCTATATCGTTGGCCGAAAAAAGGACATGATTATTACCGGTGGTGAAAATGTGTATCCAGTTGAAGTTGAACATGTGATTGCTGAGTGTGAAGCAGTAGCTGAAGTAGCTGTTGTCGGTTTACCTGATGAGACATGGGGGGAAATTGTAACTGCGTTTGTTGTCTTAAAGGAAGGAATGATAATGGCTGCCGATGAAATTAAGAACTATTGCCGCAAATCGTTAGGTTCGTATAAAGTACCGAAGAGAATCGAATTGATTTCAGAAATACCAAAAACCCCAGTAGGAAAAATTGACAAACAGGCATTGGTGTCTTTCTATGGAAATCAAATCACCAAAAAATAAAAAATAAAGATAAAAGGGATTTTCAATTGGTGTAAACTATTGGGTTTGCCTTTTCTTTTTTGAAAGTGAACGACATTTATAATATACGTAAATGAAATAGATATGTGAAGCTTTTGTATATATTTGTTATATCGGAAAAATTAAAGGAGAATATTGAGTGAGAAAGTTAACTTATTTTGTTCATGTCAAAAAAGCAAGAAAGTTAGGATATTGACTGAAAATTTATAAATGTAAGCAAAATGATATAGAGTGGAGAGTGTATAAAGTGAAACGTTTGCAAGGTAAGGTTGCCGTTGTCACAGGTGGAGCTCGAGGAATTGGTCGAGTGATTGTCGAAACATTCGTTAATGAGGGAGCTCAAATGGTATTTTCGTTAGATGTAATAGAATCTCAATTTGAATCACCCAACGTGCGCCATGTGGTACTAGATGTAACA
Source organism: Anoxybacillus sp. LAT27 (assembly GCF_022030075.1). NCBI lineage: Bacteria > Bacillati > Bacillota > Bacilli > Caryophanales > Anoxybacillaceae > Anoxybacillus > Anoxybacillus sp. LAT27. Next base: position 46,717 of record NZ_JAIWYK010000066.1, on the reverse strand, counting down.
AATCGAGAACAAATTACTGCTTTCGTTGAAACAGTGAAGAAAGAATTTAAACAAATTCATGTTTTAGTAAACAATGCAGGTATTACACGTGATGCATTGATTCAAAAAATGGATGAAGCAATGTGGGATCACGTCATCAACGTTAATTTAAAAGGTGTATTCAACTTAACTCAAGCAATTGCACCAATTATGATGGAAAATAGAGAAGGATCTATAATTAATATTTCATCTGTGGTGGGTGAATACGGTAACATAGGTCAAACAAACTATGCAGCTTCAAAAGCAGGAGTCATTGGTATGACCTATACTTGGGCAAAAGAATTTACGCGCAAAGGTGCAGCGGTTCGCACAAATGCAATTGCTCCGGGATATATTGAAACAGAAATGATGGAAACCGTATCTGCGAAGGTTATAGAATCTATATGTAAAAAAAATCCACTAGGTCGTTTGGGGAAGCCGCAAGAAATTGCTAATGCCGTTCTGTTCTTAGCAAGTGACGAAGCAAGTTATGTAAACGGACATGTGCTTTCAGTAAATGGTGGTTTGCGTTTGTAGCATATTTCTAAATAAACTATATATGATAAGCTTAATTTTCCGACATAAACAAGCTTTTCTGCCACTTCTCCGAACGAAAACGCTATCAGACAAATGAATTTGTCTGTCATGCGTGGGCGGCAAGAAAAATCTTGCCGCCTATGGCAGAAAAGCGGTCTTCTATTCATGATGAGATATGTCGGAAACTCAACTTGAATCTATATAGATAAAGAATCGTCGCGTGTAGCTGTGGAATTAGTAAAACACGGACTAAAAAAGGGGCAATTTGTAAGCATTTTTCTAAAAAGAAGCGTTGATACCATAGTGTCCATTTTAGGCATCTTAAAAGCTGGCGGAGTGTATGTAGCATTAGATCCAGCACATCCTGAAGAAAGAAACCGATATATTATCGAAGATACTCAATCCCCATTTTTGATAACGAAATCAGATTGGTTAGAAAAAATTAAAAAACTAAATGTAAGATCGAAAAATATATTGTTGGATCGTTTAGATGACAATGATGAAGGTGTATCGGTAGACATTCAAGAGAATGATTTAGCTTATGTGATTTATACATCAGGTACGACCGACAATCCTAAAGGTACTTTATTGAGACATGTGGGAGTATTAAATTTAGCTTCTTGGATACAGAGGGTATACGATATAAAACCGGAAGATCGAGTATTACAGTTTGCTACGTTTAGTTTTGATGCTTCTGTATACGAAACATTTGTTTCCCTATTCAACGGTTCAACTCTATATTTAATTGATGATGAGGAAAGAATGTCTGCCGAACATTTTCTTAAAACCATCGATCGAGAAGGAATTACTGTCATTCCTGCTTTGCTGACTGTATTTTTTAACCAGTTTTCGAAATATGCTAAAACACATGGAGAACGGAAATTTGGAAAGGTAAGGGTTGTAGGAGTAGCAGGAGAGCTGTTAACTGGTGAGGTTGTAAGAAACTTTAAAAAGCAGTTTGGAAATGAAACAAAATTACTTAATTTATATGGCCCAACTGAAACAACGGTAGCCGCCTCATATTATGAGGTGCCTGATGAAATTGATGAAAACATGTATAGTGTTCCAATTGGAAAAGCGATTGATGGTACTAAGTTATATGTAGTAAATGAAAAAGGAGAAAAATGTAAAGTAGGCGAGATTGGTGAATTGTGGATTGCATCTGTAGGGATATCGTTGGGTTATTTGAATAAACCAGAGAAAACAGCAGAAGTGTTTATTAAGAATCCTTTTGAGGATATTTTTGAAGGAATGGTATACAAATCCGGAGATCTCGTAAAAGAATTATATACATGCACCTTAAAACCATGACTTCTGTATGAACACCTTTTTTCATGGCTATACTGCTCCCAAATATTTCTATACAAAAGGAGCGGAATTGGCATGAAACGTTTGAAAATCACAAATGATCACGGTTGGACACCTCGAACACTTCGGAAACAAGAACGGAAAATCAAAGATGCTTCGCTTCGCGTTCGGGTGACCGCTGTTCGTCTTGTCATGGAAGGTCACCTCGGTAAAGATGTCGCAAAAATGGTCAACGTATGCCGTCAATCGGTTGCCCTCTACGTTGCGCGATTTAATCAAGGTGGGCTCGATCATCTACTCGATCGTCGGTTGCCGCCTGGTCGTGTGCCGTTTCTTACGGAAGAACAACAACAAGAAATCAGACAACTCGTGTTAACTACTACACCTGTGGATGCTGGCTGGGGCATCGCTTCGTCATGGAACACGCGCATTTTACAATCTTACATTCAACAAACCTATGGTGTTTCCATGTCACGGGAAGGGATTCGCAAGTTGTTGCATCGTTTGCGTTTGTCATGGACACGCCCGACGTATAAGCTCGTCAAAGGAGACGCTAAGCGTCAAGCTGCTTTTCAAAAGGAACTTGAATTTATAAAAAAAAACTAATTACCGAGACTGTTACCATGTTTGATGTGGATGAAACACATGTTCGTGCCTATCAAGCGTTGCGTACGACATGGGCAGAAGTAGGGAATCAGAAACAGGTGCCAAGCTACGGTCACCACGCCCACGTTTCTATTTTTGGCGCCGTCGATGTTCAACAAGGCGATGTGGTATTTCATCGCGCATCATCCGCCAATGCCGAAACGTTCCTCGACTTTTTGCGCCGATTGAAAGAGAAATATACGGACCGATTCCTCGTGCTTGTGTTGGACAATGCGCGTATTCATCATGCCAAGATGGTGCAAGCCTTTCTTGATGGCGAGGAAGGCGATGCTTTTCATTTCATCTTTTTGCCACCGTATTCTCCACAGTTAAATCCGATTGAACGGCTGTGGAAGTGGTTGAAAGATGAAGTGATTGCCAACGTTTTTCACAAGGATCAAAATGACATTGCCCAATCCATTACTCGCTTTGAACAGTACGTTCTACAACACCCGGATGAGGTGTTGAGCCGCATGGGGTGTGCTGTGTGAATCAGAGGTTAAAATGCCAATTTGGATGTATATAGATTTTTTCTTACTGAACTATGCTAGTTTTACAACCGTTCTGCCGCGCAGTTTGCCTTTTAGAATGTTCGATAATGCCTCAGGAAGTTGTTCAAGTGTGATTTCTTGTGCAATCAATTCTAGTAATTGATTCGGTTTTAAGTCGCTGGCCATTCGTTCCCAAATTTGTATTCGCAATTCCATTGGGCAATAGACAGAATCGATGCCAAGTAAGTTGACGCCGCGAAGGATAAACGGGAAGACGGTTGTTGGAACGTCTGCGCCACCTGTTAACCCGCTGACAGCTACGGAGCCGTTATACTGGATTCGACTAAGGATCGTGGCGAGAGTTCTCCCGCCGACAGGGTCAACAGCCGCGGCCCAATATTGTTTATCTAACGGACGGATTTGTTCTGGACAGACTTCTTCGCGAGAAATGATTTCTTTTGCGCCAAGCTTGCGCAGATATTCGTGTTCGCTTTCTTTGCCCGTACTTGCAACAACGTGATAGTTTCGTTTGGCTAACATGGAAACCGCGATGCTTCCGACTCCGCCAGTGGCTCCTGTTACAAGCACTTTTCCTTTTTCAGGGGATAGTCCGTTTTCTTCTAAGCGGTGGATGGACAATGCCGCCGTAAACCCTGCCGTTCCTAAAGCCATTGCTTCTTTTAATGTCAATCCTTTTGGAAGAGGGACAATCCAATTCCCAGGAATGCGGGCATATTCGCTGTAGCCTCCGTAATGTGACACGCCGATTTCATAGCTCGTTGCAATGACTTCGTCTCCTTCTTTAAAGCGCGGATCCTTAGAAGAGGCGACAATACCGGCGAGATCGATACCAGGGATAAATGGATACGATTTCACAATTTTTCCATTCGGAATGCATGCTAATCCATCTTTATAGTTGACACTGGAATAAGCAACTTTAATGACAACATCTCCTTCTGGAAGGTCATCCATGGAGACGGTTTTCACATTCACCGTAAAATCTGTCTCCGTTTTGTTCACTACTAGCGCTTTGAATTGGTCCACTTGACATCCCCCATTTTGTTTTTTCATATTCTTACCTATAACGATAACAAAATTATTCTGACCGGTCAAAATATTTTTTATCAAAAATTCATGTATAATGTCGTTATGATCGAAGTTTGAGGGGTGGATTGGATGAAGAAAAAGGCAGAAGAAAGGCGAGAGCAAATTTTAAGGGCTGCTTTTCAAGCGGTTTCCGATAAAGGATACGAAACGGTGACATTGCAAGATATCGCGGATTATGCAGGTGTAAGCAAAGGGGTTACGAATTATTATTTTGAAAATAAGGAAGATGTTTTTTTAAGCTTGCTGGAATGGGTGACGGATCGGATTTATCAACATGAGCATAAAGCAGTTAGCGAGAAAACAACGGCGATCGAAAAGTTAGAGGCATACATTCATTCGGTGTTTATCGATCCAGAAAAGAATAAAAAGTTTTATAAAGTGTATCTTGACTTTATCGCACAAGCCAGCCGAAATCCACAATATCGGCAAATTAATCTCAAGTTTTACGAAAACTGTTGGAAAATCGGACGCGACATTGTTGCACTTGGACAAAAGGAAGGAACCTTTTCAGCGGACATTCAGGCGGATACAGCTTCCAAAATGATTCGCTCGATCATCGATGGATGTCTCATTCAGTGGTTAATGCGTGATGAGGATCATCTTCATGAGTTTTATAAAAATACTTGTTATGATGTTATTTTAAAATATTTAAAATAAAGAAAACCCTTCTTTGAAGTGACCCCTGTCAAGTAGACAGGGTCACTTCACTCATAAAGTGTCTATTTAATACACAGCTGTGGGGTATGACACTTTACAGGAACCATAGGCGAACAGTGCCTGGCACTGTTCGCCTTTCAAATACCGCGATGTTGTGGCGATGTTGCTGTGGCCGGCAAGCCGCCGTACTTTCTCAATGTCATTGTTCGTCGCCTTTAGCATCCACTTGCAAAACGTATGGCGGAACATATGTGGCGTCAGTTTTTTATTCGGCAAGCTGTAGCTTTCGATCATGCGCTGGATGCCCCTTACGGAAAACTTCGGCGAGCGCTGGCTGTAAAAGACGTATGGAGACTCGGCGACATGCGGCTTCTTTTTCGCCATTTCCGCGCGAAACTTCAACCAATCCTCCAGCTCAGCCAGCAGGATGTTGGAGATCGGCACCGTTCGCACTTTCATCCCTTTTCCCACAATGCGAATCCGTTTCATTTCTAAATCCAAGTCCGTTAATTTTAAATTGGACAGCTCTTCGACCCGCAATCCCGCATAGGTAAGCAAATACACTACCGCGCGGTCGCGGCGGTACTTTTCCTCCGGATCGACCCCTCTGCTGCGGACTGGTTTTTTCCGCATCCGCTGCAGCAAGTCCTCGAATTCTTCTTCGGTAAGCCACATGATTTTTTCGTGGTCTTCATCAGCCGTTTTCAAATCTTGAATATCCTTCATCGGATTTTGCTCGATGTAATGGCGCTCAACTGCCCACGCATAAAAGCTGCGCAGTGAATTGAGGCGACGGTTGATCGTGGAGATCGCCAGCGGTTTTCCTTCTGCCGGATTCAACATGTGTTGGATCCATTTGCGGATGTCAGCCGGCGTGACATAATCATCTGGACGGATATGTAAATCATGAAAAAATATGTTTAAATCGTTCATATAGGAAATAATGGTATTTTTGGAAGCGCCTTTTTCTTGCAAGTAAACGACATACTCGTTGAGCATCTTTTTCACCCTTTCACTTATACGGCGAGTTAAAAACGATTTTTTTCCAAAATAACGGATATGAAAAATAACATTATATGACGAGTATATCATAAAAAAGAATGGATGGTTCGTCATATAATGTAAATTATATGACCAGTTAAATCATATAAAATAGTGCACAAAAAGACGAGGAAACACCTCGCCTCGTTTTGTCAGATATCGTTGAATGCAACATATTGGCTATTATGTTGTATTTATTTTCTCCTTTGTAAAGAAGGATAGCTATGAAAACTTGTGAGTTTAGTTAGTTTAATTATCTATCACCTCAATCTTTTCTGCACCAACCTGTAAAATTTTAGACTCTTGCACAGGTGGGGTATACCAAACTCTAATTTTTTGACCAACATTTATATTCTTATAATATTCCTCATCAACATAGAATAAAAAGCTATCATGATTAGCTGCATATTTAAGTATTTCGTCCTGAGACATACTACTGATATCCTCTTTGGTAATATCATTAATAACCAATAGTCTTTTACCGTTATACTCTTTCTTTAACGCTACATACCCTTCAAATAAAACAAAATCAGATGATTCTTTTCCTGTTTCATTCTTAGAACAAGAAATTAACAATAATAGGATTGGAAACCAAAGAAGTTTCTTTTTCATAGCTACCCCCTGACCAGAACTAATAGAGATTAGTTTTAGTATTAAAAAACAATTTCAAAAAAATCAAAACGCTCTATAAAATCTAATAAAACTTTTAGTCAAATCTTACATTTGTATCACTTATATATATAGAGAAGCTCGCAGAAGGAGTAGAATACATGTTCATTACATCAGTGATTTTTGTGAATAAACCATAGGTAGGATTTGTACTTCCATCAGGACTTTCCCCACCAGAATGAATACCATAAATTAAGAATGCATAAGGATCAAACACGATGGCTCCACTGTCACCACCAGATGAATAATTCAAAATGCCTGTATTATTATCATTATTAATCTTTAACAATTTTTGACTTCCATACTGGTCACCAGCATAGTCTACATATTTATAACTAGTACTTTCAAGGTAGCCACATGTAACCCCAGTTGTATTCCCTGATTTACATAAATACATACCGCTATAATAATAAGTGCCTATGCCCTCGATTCTCTTATCATAGTCGTCATTGTCTTCTGCATGCCAATAAAAATAATTTGTTACATACCTTGGACTCAACTCGTTTGTGCTATCTAGTAGAATTAAACCGACATCAATTCCATTCCAATTGCCTACGGTATGATCTGTACCAACGCGTACATCATATTGATAGGCTCCACTTTTATCACCATTTAAACAGTGACCAGCTGTAATAAGAAAGTATCTAGAATCTTTTTCTCCTATTCCTGCTGAAGTACAAACTCCAAAAGGATCTCCATAATCACTTAAAGCTATTCCTCCTCCTAATTTTGTCCAGTTTCTCTCTCTTGAAATTTCTGGATGAGCTGATATTCCTTGTTTAATAACCAAAATGTCTCCAAATTGATTTTCAAAATGTTTTTGTATATGTTCTGATATTGACTCTACCTCAAGAACAACTTTTCCGTTCACTTCGTCAACACTAACAATAGTAGTTTGTTCTGCTATTGACTTTTCTTCTTTACGCTTTTCCAAATCTGCTTGTACTTTTTCTGCAATTTTAATCAAACTACTAGTGCTATAGTCAATTTTTTTCCACTGTACTTTATTGCTTGATGAAACAGATTTAATTTTTTCCTTAAATTCTTTTATCTTACTATCCTCTTTATTGATTCCGATAACAATAGAACCATCTTTTTTGAGATAGAGGGTTCCGTATTCATAAAAAGACTCTACACTACCAAAAATATTTTCTATTGACCTATGTACTTCTGCCAATTCATTATTTTGAGTTTCTAATACCGGTAATGCAGATTCAGGAACCATAGATAATGGTTCTTTGCCAATATTAGTCGCACCTACAGAAATAGACGGGAATAAGATAAGGAACGAAATAAAGATAGTAAGCAAAAATTCTAATTTTCTTAACATAAAAACACCTCTCATATTTTTTGAAAAATATTTAATATATATAATTTTAATACAAATTATATTATTTTTTCATAAATAAATTCAAGTTAAATTAGAAATATTATTAAAATTTTCTCAGCTAACCAACCTTCATACCTTGTAGAGTAATCACATCTTAAAAAACGATATGGGTAAACTGTCGGTAAAAAATGTTTCTTTCAGAGTAAGACAGACTTCTTCTATATACAAATCTTTCGGAATATCCTTTACCACATACACTTTATAATGCAATTGTCGTTCATGGTGATATTCTTCCCTCAAGCATTCTCGTTTTCCATCTTTCCTCTAGGCCTTGCGCCTCTATGCCCCCACAGTCACCCTAAGCCATTTCTTCTCGGATTCTAATTCCAGCTTTAACGCTTCAATATCTTTCTTCAGTCACTCATTTTCGCTATTCAACCACTCAATTTTTTTGTTTTCTCTCGAAGCATATCCTTCAAATCGATTAGCATTCTTCTATCGTCCATTTCATTGCCCCCTCATTATTTTATGTAAACTTCGCATAAATTGATCTGGCCTCGACCATGAACCTAACCATCCATGAACCCAATGCATTCATTCACAGTTTTATGAAGCTCACGTTCATCTTTGGATACTCCATAATCTTTCCTGACAGCGTTTGAATGATTGGTTAGCATCCGTTGATCATATCCTTTCTTTTTTCACGATTCCCCTTTGCTTCAACATCGTCATCGCTTCATATTCAGGACGGTAAGGGGGGGGAAGAGCCGAGGTTTTCCAGCCTTCGTTACTCCAGGCGAACAGTGCCTGGCACTGTTCGCCTATGGATGCTGCGCCGAAATTGGCGACCTCGAGAGGTGCAGGAATTTTAGAAGGCTGAATGTATTTCGCCCCTCTTTTGCCCGCCATCGTCCTTCTAGAGGAAGGGTGTCTCAAACGAAAGAGAACCTTATTTTTGTCGATAAATGAAGAAAAAATAAGAAAACAGAAAAAAATGATGAAAAATATTGACAATGATAATTTTTATCAATTAAAATATGAAATGTGAAAATGATAATCCCTCTCTTTTCAGGTTTTGGGCAGGAACATGGTTTTCAAAAGAATGGAGTGAGATGTGGTGGCCGCATGCGGACAGAATGGCTTGACTTGAAAAGAACAGCGATTGAGGAGATGCCAGCCATCTTGGCGGTGCTAGTTGCTTCTCAACACAAGCAGAATTTATCTTTTTAATTGGGAAAGATAATCAATATCATAATTGTGCCTGTAAAGCAATTGAGTCTGGACATGGCATCGTCATTCGACTTGTATGATGGGATAGAACGGAAGACAGGATGAGAAAACATGAAAAAATGGATGGTGCTTCTTGTTGTTTTGGCTGCGGCATCATTGTTTGTCGGGGTGCATGATTTATCGCCTCGCGAGCTGTTTGCCGGCGACCGTGAGGCGTGGGAAGTGTTTTTGATCAGTCGCTTGCCGAGGCTCATCAGCATTCTGATTGCTGGATCAAGCGTGAGCATTTGCGGCTTGATCATGCAGCAGTTGAGCCAAAACCGATTTGTGTCGCCGACGACGGTGGGAACGATGGATTGGGCGCGGCTTGGCCTGTTGGTGTCCATGATTGCATTCGCTGCCGCAGGGCCGCTTGTGAAGGCGGCTATTGCCGTTGTGTTTGCGTTTGTGGGGACGCTGCTGTTTATGACGGTTTTGGATCGTGTGAAGTACAAAGATTCGATCTTTATTCCGCTCATCGGCTTGATGTTTGGCAATATTGTCGGTTCTGTCACGACGTTTTTGGCTTATAAATATGATTTGATTCAATCAATGTCCGCATGGATGCACGGCGATTTTTCCGTTATGATGCAAGGACGTTATGAAATGCTGTATGTGAGCGTTCCGCTCATGGCAATCGCTTATGTATACGCCAATCGGTTTACGATCGCCGGCATGGGGGAGGAGATGGCGACGAACTTAGGGGTTCGCTACCGTTCGATTGTCTACATTGGTCTCCTCATTGTCGCTGTTGTTTCTGCTGTTGAGGTGTTGACGGTTGGGACGCTGCCGTTTTTAGGGCTGATCGTTCCGAACATCGTCACGATGTATTATGGGGATCATTTGCGCAAAGTATTACCGTTGACAGCCATATTTGGCGCTTTGTTTGTGCTGATTTGCGATGTATTTGGCCGAGTTGCCATTTATCCATACGAAATTCCGATCGGCTTGACGGTTGGAGTAATCGGAAGCGGTGTCTTTTTATATTTGCTCGTAAGGAGAACGAAGCAGTATGTCTAATCGGATGAAAGTGGTTGTGCTCGTGGTATTGGCGCTCGGATTGATCGTGTTGTTTTTGTTTACACACTTGCGAGGGGATTTTGACTATGTGTTGCGCTCGCGGAGCGAAAAGATTGTCGCGATGGTGCTTGTCGGTTGGGCGGGGGCGGTTTCGACCGTCTTATTTCAGACAATGACCAATAATCGTATTTTAACTCCAAGCATTATCGGGCTTGATTCCGTTTATATGCTTGTACAAACTGCTATGGTGTTTTTGTTCGGTTCGACGACGTTGACCATGATGGGCAACACCTTGCACTTTCTCTTGTCTGCTGGGTCGATGATCGGTTTTTCAGTTTTATTGTATGCGTTTTTGTTTCGCCGTGAAGGGCAAAATTTATATTTCATCTTGCTTGTTGGGATGATTCTCGGTACGTTTTTCCAAAGTTTGACGTCTTTCATGCAATATTTGATTGACCCAAATGAATTTTCCGTCATTCAAGATCGAATGTTTGCGAGCATCAACAATATAAAAACAGACTTGCTTTGGCCGGCAGGCCTGCTCATTGCGGCTGCGACATTGTATACATACCGTCATCTTCACGAGTTGGACGTGCTGTCGCTCGGCAAAGATCATGCGATCAATTTAGGCGTGGCGTACGAAACGGTCGTCAAACGGCTGCTGATGATTGTGGCGGTGTTGGTGTCGATTTCGACCGCGCTTGTTGGTCCCATCATGTTTTTCGGATTGATAGTCGCCAATGTGGCGTATGCGTTTTTTCAAACGTATGAACATCGTTATTTGCTTGCAGGAGCGGCGCTGTTCGGCATCATCGCCCTCGTTGGCGGCCAGCTGGTAGTCGAGCGAGTGTTCACCTTTTCGACGACGTTGTCTGTCATTGTCAACATGGTCGGAGGCATCTATTTTCTATACCTTTTGTTAAAGGAGCGAAAAGCATGGTAGAGGTGAAACAAGTATTGAAGCGATACGGTGGGAAGACCGTGATTGACCGTGTATCTTTATCTGTTCCACACCGCAAGCTCACATCGCTCGTTGGCCCGAACGGGGCGGGGAAAAGCACGCTTTTGTCCATGATGAGCCGCTTAATTCCAAAAGATGGCGGAGAAATCTGGATTGAAGGAAAGGAAATTGCTCGTTATCGGACAGAAGAGTTGGCGAAAAAAATTTCCATTTTGAAGCAATCCAACCACATTGCGGCTCGCTTGACGGTACACGAATTGGTGTCGTTCGGTCGCTTTCCGTATTCGCGCGGCCGCTTGACGCGCCAAGATCGCGACCATGTGCGTGAGGCGATCCGCTATATGGAGTTGGAGCCATTGCAAGACCGCTATATGGACGAGTTGAGCGGCGGACAGCGGCAGAGAGCTTATATCGCGATGGTGTTGGCGCAAGATACGGATTATATTTTCTTGGACGAGCCATTGAACAATTTGGATATGAAACACGCCGTGCAAATGATGAAAGTGTTGCGCAAGCTGGTCGATGAGCTTGGCAAAACGATCGTGATGGTGATGCACGATATTAACTTTGCCTCCTGTTACTCCGATTATATGGTCGCGTTAAAAGATGGGGCGGTCGTCTGTGAAGGGGATGTTTCATCGATCATGCGCGATGAAGTGCTTCGCGGCATTTATGATTTGGATGTGCGCGTGCAGACGATTGAAAATCGGCGCATCTGTGTGTATTTTTAGCAATTTCCCATGAGAAAGCGTCCATCTTGACTAGTGAAAAAGCGGGCTGTGGAAGCCTATGGGCATGCTTGGTGAAGAGCTCCGTCTCGGATTCAAACATGGGACGGGGAGACGCGATTAAAGTCAAGTATATGAAGGAGATTCCAATTAAGTAAAAAATGGTTGAGCCGGCTTTCATGTTGACATCGGCAAGAAAGGGCGCCCCTTGTCGAGTGAATACGAAAGCCGTCAACATATAATTTGAATTTCCAAAGGGGGGTATAGCCAATGAAACAGCGTTGGCTGATGGTAGTGGTTGCTTTGCTTCTCATTGTACTGGCTGCTTGCGGCAATAAGGAGAATACAAGCAACGGAGCAAGTGGGAAGAATGACGAGAAGAAAACGGAACAAGCCGAGGAAATGACGATCAAGCACCAGCTTGGAGAGGCGAAAGTCAAGAAAAATCCAGAGAAAGTGGTTGTCTTTGATTTTGGAGTGCTGGACACCCTTGATAAACTAGGGGTGAAGGTGACAGCTTTGCCCCAGATGAACGTGCCGAAATACTTGGAGAAATATAAAAGCAGCGACTACCAAAACGTCGGCAGCTTGATGGAGCCGGATTTTGAAAAATTGAGCGAAATCAAGCCGGATGTCATTTTTATTTCCGGTCGTCAAGCAAATTTGTATGACAAGTTGAAAGAGATTGGCCCAACCGTGTATATAGGGATTGACACTCAACATTATTGGGATTCATTTACAAACAATATGAAGCTGATCGGGCAAATGTTTGGCAAAGAAAAAGAAGTAGATGAGGAACTGGCCAATATTGAAAAACAAATCGAAGAAGTGAAGACAAAGGCTGCAGACAAAAAAGCGCTGATCATTTTGACGACCGGTGGGAAAGTGAGTGCGTACGGCAAAGGTTCGCGCTTTGGGCTCATCCATGATGTGCTCGGCGTGCCAGCCGCAGACCCGAATTTGAAAGTGACGAATTCTCATGGACAAAGCGTATCATTTGAGTACATTGCCGAGAAAAACCCGGATTACTTGTTTGTCATTGACCGCGACGCCGTTGTAGAAGGAAAGCCGACAGCGAAGCAAACGATTGAAAATGCGCTTGTGAAAAAGACGAAAGCATATCAAAACGGCCACATTGTCTACTTGAATCCAAATTATTGGTATCTCTCAGGCGGCGGATTGACGTCGGTGTCGGAAATGATCAAACAGGTGGAAGAAGGATTGAAATAAAAGGACAGGCGGGCTTAGGTGATATGATCCCCTTATAGTAGACAGAAAAAAGAAAGCGAATTAATCTGTCTATTATGGAGGGGATTTTTCTATGGGGGAAATACGAAAAACCTATGATGTAAAGTTTAAAAAGAAAGCTGTGGATTTATATTTGAAAGAGGGCATGGGCTATGAAACGGTGGCGAAAGAACTGGCGAACAGTGCCTGGCACTGTTCGATAAGTATAATCGGATATCCCATAACTATTTTCCCCTTTATAAAAAACGACCGTGCATCAACACACGGTCTTTTTTCTACATTATATTATCTTTGCGTCGCTTCTTGAATCCATTTTGCCAACCGTTCATTTTCTTTTTTCATATGCTCCAGCCATTGCGGCAGAATTGCAGCAAGCGCCTCTTTATCGTTTTCTTTCATCGCTTCATATGTTTTGTGATGAAGCTCGCGTATTTTTTGCTTTTCTTCTTTTGACATCCACTTTTTCTTTTTGTGTAATTTTTTCCATTCTTGCTTAAATTGCTCTCTCGTTATTTCTTTGTTAGCCAAACGGTCGATTAATTGGTCAAACGCTACTTCTCTCTTCTTTTTTATTTCCTCGCATTTTGCCTTTAATGCCCGCTTTACTTGTTCATCTTGTATTTGTTTTCTTAGCGCTTTCCGCTCGTCAAGCACCTTTTGCCATTCATTCGCTTGGTCTGGCGTATATTTTCTAACTATCCCCATCCATTTTTGTTCATCTAATTCCCCGTGTTTGAACATATGCCCAGCGAATGCCTGCCCCATCACTTCTTCTGCATTTTCCTGTTCGAAAGTTGTTTTCTCATGCGCCGCAAATGCTCCTGTCGGGATGATGAACATCATCACTACAGCAAAGGAAATCCACATTCTTTTCATTCCATTTCCACTCTCCTTCAAGCATCAATGTTTCAATGAAATCAATTTCCCACAAGCCCATTTGTTCGCTTCATCAGACGCGGAAACGAATTCACAAACCTAACGATATTTTCCCCTTTTTTCTAAAAAATTTTCATAAAAAACATCCATGGGTAAATTTTACTCCCACCCAAGCATGAAAATCCATCTCTCCTTCCATAATGGAGGATGAACGCAAATAGTTGGGAAAGACGTGCTTTTTAATGGTGGTTCGACCCTGTACAAAAAACTGTTTGAGTCCATTTGGTGTTCCACCCATTGTAAGCCCTTTTCATTCGGAAAAGGTGACTACGAACAGAAAAATGCCTAACGAACAAGTGGACTTACTGTTTGCGAATTCATCAATGGAAGGAGTAAGAATCATGGATGCGCTTTATCATCGTTGCGCAGGTTTAGATGTTCATGCCAAAACGATTGTCGTTTGTGCGCTTTGGGGAGAAGAAGACCACATTCAAAAAGAGATCGAAACGCTTTCGACGTTTACAAAAAACTTATTTCGCCTCCTGAAATGGCTCGAGGATCGAGAAATCACTCATCTAGCGATGGAGAGTACGGGGGTTTACTGGAAACCGGTCTTTAACATTTTAGAGGACTACTTTGACATTACCTTGGCTGTAAATGTCAAAATAAGAATGCACAATTTTGATTGTATAGTGATGTACAAAAATGATTTTATGGATAATTATGTTATTAAGTGGTGGATAGTAATAACTTGACATGGAGCCTCTATGGGCATGACTTACGAGCCAAGAAGCCAGCAATATCAATAGCTGGTTCCGCCTAACAAGGCTATCATGCCCGCCTCTCCATGTAAAGTTGACCTAAAGCAATGAGAGAAACTATATAGCTTTAAACAATCATTTTTGTACATAGTTAAATTAGCATTTCCATCCTTCCTGGAGAAATGTGCAAAGCGCCACGAAATCATGGGCGCGTAATTTCCCCTTTCGTTGAATAAATTGATGATCTCGGGCCATATGTTCAAGTTCTTCGCACGATAACACGCTTCTTAATCCGTCTAAAAAAACAATGCCATTCTTCTTGGAGAGATAAGGACGTCTTCAAAAAAACCACCCTTTCTAAGACTGAAGTGACCCCTGTCAAGTAGACAGGGTCACTTCACTCATAAAGTGTCTATTTAATACACAGCTGTGGGGTATGACACTTTACAGGAACCAGGTCAGCCCCTATTTTTGTACGACACTAATGATTAGAGGCTTTTTTATAGCGGTATTGTTGCCATTGATAACGAATAAAACATCCGATACAAAATCCGAGGATAGCGACAAATGCTGCTAACGCGACCATCGCTGTGAAGATATAGGCAACGACCATCCAGTCAGCTAAGTAACTTATTAAGCCGGCAGAAAGGCAGATGACAGCAATGACTTGATTAAACTGCTGCTGCTCGGCGTCTTCTGGGACATACTCAGAAGGATGCTTCTTTAAAAACAACTTTGCCAACCGCATAACAGGATTAAAATCAAAGAATAATCCAAGCAATCCAGCAGCTAATGGAAAAGCAAGCAACCATTCTTGTCCTGACAGCCATGTTGCAACAACACTAACAACAATAAACCATTGATTGGCTCTTACAAGCGGACGGGGGATTGAACGGTTCGTTTCTTTCATTGTTTATTCCTACCTTTCTTATATGATTATATGAATTTTACTACTGTTTTGTCATTTTGTGAAGTCAATGAACGTCTTTGAAAAAATGAGGATTTATTGCAAAATGGCGAAAGAAAGTACATATTAGTGCGGTTGAAGAGGAAAGGAGAGAATTTCGTGTTTCGACATACGCATCGGTCAGATGTTGTTAGGCACATTTTGAAAAGGAAGACAGGTGTTCCGAGAATGAAATGATCATATCCAATAGTATACTTTTTAACACTATGTAAAAATAAAGTGCGTACTTTCGAAAAGAAATCATACATAGTATACTGATTGCTGCACAAGTGATATGTGCAAAAACAATAAACTTTTATTAGGGGGGAAGAATTCATGCAACTACAATTAGCATTGGATCTTGTAAATATTCCCGAAGCAAAAGAGCTTGTGAAAGAAGTTGAGGAGTATGTGGATATTGTAGAAATCGGTACTCCTGTTATTATTAATGAAGGCCTGAGAGCTGTTAAGGAAATTAAAGAAGCATTTCCTCATTTAACCGTTCTAGCCGACTTAAAAATCATGGATGCGGCTGCATATGAAGTCATGAAAGCATCCGAAGCTGGCGCGGACATTATCACGATCCTTGGAGTTGCTGAAGATATGTCAATCAAGGGGGCCGTTGAAGAAGCTAGAAAACAAGGCAAAAAAATCTTGGTTGACATGATCGGTGTTAAAAATTTAGAAGAACGCGCTAAAGAAGTGGATGAGTTTGGTGTAGACTATATTTGTGTACACACAGGATACGATCTTCAAGCAGTCGGAAAAGATTCTCTTGAAGAACTTCACACAATTAAGCGTGTTGTAAAAAATGCGAAAACAGCCATCGCTGGCGGCATTAAATTAGACACGCTGCCAGAAGTCATTAAAGCAAAACCGGATCTTGTCGTTGTCGGCGGCGGTATTACCGGACAAAAAGATAAACGAGCTGCAGCTGCTGAAATGAAAAAAATGATCCAACAAGGTGAATGAAATTATGCAGACTACACAATATTTAGCGGAAATCATACAAGAGTTAAATCGCACAGTCGATTTAATCGCTGATGAAGAAGCTGAAAAATTGGTAAAGGGGATTCTTGAGGCAAAGAAGATTTTTGTAGCTGGTGCAGGCAGATCTGGATTTATGTCCAAATCTTTTGCGATGCGAATGATGCATATGGGTTTAGACGCCTATGTAGTAGGAGAAACGATAACCCCTAACCTGGGAAAAGATGACATTTTAATCATCGGCTCCGGTTCAGGAGAAACGAAAACGTTAGTTTCCATGGCTGAGAAAGCTAAACGCTTAGGCGCGACAGTAGCGCTTGTTACGATTTTCCCTGAATCAACCATCGGACAATTAGCTGATATCACTGTTAAATTACCTGGTTCACCGAAAGACCAATCAGACAGCGGATATAAAACGATCCAGCCAATGGGCTCACTATTTGAGCAAACTCTCTTATTATTCTATGATGCGATCATATTGAGATGCATGGAGAAAAAAGGATTGGACTCCAATACGATGTTTAAAAGACATGCCAATCTTGAATAGCGTAAGGAGTCCTAATCACCATTTTAAGTCCTAACCAAAATTTTAAACTAATTCAAGTAATTGATCAAACTGAATTTTCACCTCAATAAACAAAGAACAAAAAGGCCGCAAAGCGTTTCTTAAAGGAAGCGTTTTGCGGTCTTTTCATTAGAGTCACGCCTGTCACGCTCAGGAGTATGAGATGTCTTACCTTTTCATGAGAATACGCCTTCGTGTTAGATTGAGAAGTAAAAACTGCTCATGAATCTTTGTGTTAATCATCGACAATCAGTGCAACATGTCGTTTAAACCAAAAAGGCGTCCCCATAGGAGAACGCCTTAACAAACGATTTTACTTGTTTAATAACTTAATAAATTCGCGCATGAATGCTGGTAAATCTGGCCATGCATGAGCGGATACGAAATTGTTATCAACATGAGTTGGCTCAGATACATAGTTGGCGCCAATTGCTTCTACACCTGGCTTGCAGGCAATGTATGCGGTCATGCTGCGCCCTTTCATAATATCAGGAAGGGTTTCTAATACAAGTGAAGCATGGCAAATCGCCGCAACTGGTTTGTTCGCTTCAAAGAAATGGCGTACGATTTTTGGCAAGTTTTCATCGAGGCGGATGTATTCTGGCGCACGTCCTCCCGGAATAATGAGCGCATCGTACTGTGTTGGATCGATTTCTGCAAACGATGCATGTGCATCAATGAGATAGCCTGGCTTTTCTACAAAAGTATCCCAATCAGCGAAATCGTGGACAACTGTATGC
The DNA here is from genome assembly GCF_022030075.1 of Anoxybacillus sp. LAT27. NCBI lineage: Bacteria > Bacillati > Bacillota > Bacilli > Caryophanales > Anoxybacillaceae > Anoxybacillus > Anoxybacillus sp. LAT27. Next base: position 28,813 of record NZ_JAIWYK010000066.1, on the reverse strand, counting down.
AGTTTCTTTTTCTTCGGAGCAGCGATTGTAACATCAAAACCTTCCTCTAACAAACGGTAATACGGATAATAAATCTCCAAAGCTTCCACTGCATCTCCTGTAACAATTAATACTTTTTTGCTCATATGAACAACCTCCTTCACTACTATGATATATTTATAGAAAGAATTTTAACACGGTACTTTTTATAAACAAAGTGTACTGTCACTATTTGAATTGATAAAGGATTTTTTAGTTTTTTGAATTTGGACTTTTGAAATTAAATGAATACGATGTTAGTACATTAAATGCTTAAAAGAGGTACCGTATTTTTGGTTTCAAGATTTTCAACCATTTCATACCAAGACTTTGGCTTGTTTGATAAGACAGAATAATAACGTTTCAAAAACTTCACAACAAGCTCCGCTGGAAGTTCATTTACGTTATCATCCATCGGAAGGAAACAAAGGTCGAGTCCAGTTACAGCCTCTCCATCGTTGTTCCAGGATGGATGAACATAAGGGAAATCAAGACGCTTATAACCAAGATGAGACAATACTTCACGGCGGACATATGGATCCATCGGCTTAATTCCGCCAAATTCATAATGTTCCACCCGATAAGGATCATAAATTTCCGCAAACATGCCAAATAATTGTTTTCCGTTTTCTGCGGCCCAAGCGTTCAAATCCTCTAATCTTTTTTGTGCTAAAAATCGGCCGATGCCAAGTCCTGCTTGGCCAATGATCGTGAAGTCTGTCATTGCGACATTTAAATCTTCATAATAGCGGTACTCTGTCGCACCTACGACATTCCCTTCATGAACAGCAACACACACACGAATTCCCGGATCTTCAAGAGGCTCTTTCCAAAGATCGAATGCTAATACTTCTTCAGGAGGAAATACCTCTTGCATCAATTCGTGCATTTTTTTAAACAAAGGGTCTTCAATACTCGTAATTCTCCGATATTCCATGTTCATCATTCTCCTTGTTCAGATTTTGTTGTATAAAAAGGATTTTTCCATTCCATCAACGCCGCGTAGTTACAAGACTCTTCATCCTCTAAATAGTTAGCCACCACTTGAACAGGGGTACGGCCACAGCGAAGCAGGAAAGTGATAACAGGATCCTTTAATTCTCCTTTGACGACTGCTTCGAGGTATTGTTCTGCCGTCATCTCATGAGCTTTTTTATGATAGCCGGGCATTCTTCCTCCGCCTAACAGACGTTCTAATCCCAATTGAACGACGACTTCATACATGGATAACATTAGCCATTTTCCTAATCCTAATTTGCGATAAGCAGGGCGCACGCCAATATCGACTACATAGAGCGTATTTCCATTTGGATTATGGTTGCGAATATATCCATTATCGGTAATTTCTTCCCATGTATGATCCGGATGATTCGGATCAAAATCAACAAGCAGCCCTGTCATCGATCCAGCAATTTCGCCATCGACCTCTACACATAAGGCTCCTTCTGGAAAGAGAGTAACATGGTTTTTCAGCTGTTCCGTGTTCCACCATAATTCAGATGGGAATGGCGGTGGGAAACTTTCTTGCTGGATGCGGATTAAGCCGGGAAAGTCCTTTTCTTCATAATTTCGAATGACCGCAGGAACAGGCCGATCTTGGTCAAAGACGTAAAATTCTTTTCGATACATTTTTCTCCCTCCTTTAAGAGCGCTGGTCTTACCTTATTTCCAGTCCGGATAGAGATCGGTGCGGCGATCGCGCCATGTAGTGACGGAACCGCTTTCGCGAACTTGATATAACAGTTCTAAATCAAGATCAGCGGTTACAACCATATCATGATTGATTTCTCCTTCGACTAAGATGCCGCGCGGAGGGAATGGAATATCGTTCGGTGTAATCACCGCTGCTTGCCCAAAATTCGCCCGCATAAAGTCAACCGTCGGAAGGGAACCTACTGTACCCGTCGTGACAACATAGACTTGATTTTCGATGGCTCTTGCATGGCTTGTGTAACGGACACGATGGAATCCGTGACGATCATCGGTGCAAGAAGGACAGAAAATAACATCAGCACCTCTCGCTTTAGCCATGCGAACAATTTCTGGAAACTCAATGTCATAGCACGTCAACATGGCAATCGTTCCTTTTTCAGTCTCAAACACTTGTAGATCATCGCCAGGCGACATGTTCCATTCCTTTACTTCCGTAGGAGTAATATGGAGCTTTGCCTGTTCGGCAACTCTTCCATCTGGATAGAACAAATGAGCCACATTGTATAATCGGTCACCTTTACGGATGACATGTGTTCCTCCAATAATATGCATCTTTGTCTTCTTTGCTAAATCTATAAATAAAGACCGATATTGTTCAGTAAAATCAGGAAGCTCTTGAATCGTCAAAGGCTGTCCTTGTTCATTGCCAATGGACATGAGCTGAGTAGTAAAAAATTCTGGGAATAAAACAAAATCTGCATCAAATTCTTGAGCTGTTTTAATATAATGCTCCACTTGATTAGCAAATTCTTCAAAAGAATTTATCGTATGGAGATGATATTGAACGGCTGAAACTCTTAGTTTCATAAGCCTCCTCCTTTCTTGTCATCAGTCTTAAAAAATTTTACCCCATTCATGTTATTAATAGCCATGATATTGATATTATTAAGCACATCATTCGCTTTAACAAGTACACACTTTCATGTAACATAGTGTAAAAAAGTATACTAAAAGGGAATATAAAGAATTAAGTGAGGAGAGTCATCAATGTATATACGTAAAAAACGGGCAGCAGACCATTTATAAAGATGCTGCCCGTTTTTTGATGACTATATGCCTCTATAAGATTTAGCGCTCCAATAAACACACATTCTTTCTGCAAACATAACGATATTGAAATAAAGGAAGATGAGAAGGCCGTTTTCGAGCTTTTAAAGGAGAGAGCGTTTTTTATTTGGTGGACTCATTGATTTTTACTTGGCCCTTCACGACCGTCTCCATATAATTTTTACCCCACTCATACATAGCATCGAGAATTGGCAGTAGACTTTTTCCATGTTCAGTCAGTGAATATTCTACTTTTGGAGGAACTACTGGATAGACTTTGCGTTCAACAATAAGGTCTGCTTCCAGTTCTCGCAGCTGGTTAACAAGCATTCGTTGGGTGATCCCCGGCATGAGAGCCTTTAGCTCGCCAAACCGCTTCGTCCCACCTTTTCCTAGATGCCATAAAATAAGCATTTTCCATTTACCGCCAATAACAGCAAGTGTCAATTCTTTTTCACAGTTATACATTTTGCCACAAACATGTCCCATTTATTCCACCTCCATCTCTATTATAAACCAATAGTATACTTTTTATCACTACATGATAATAAAGTGCGTACTTCTAAAATAGGATTATACGGATTATACTAGCTTCTGTAAAACAAAACGTAAGCATAGGAGGGGACAACATGAATCGTGGTCCAAATATACTCCAAGAATATGGGGTATCCGGGGAGTTGTTCCAATGCACACGTGGATGAAATGGCAGCCAATGCCGGACAAGATCCATACACAAGCACGAATCCGCGTGAAACATCTGTAGAAGAAATGAAAAATTATATATCGCCGCGTTTTATGGCCTAAATGTGAACTTCTAAGCAATAGAAGAAAAGACAAATATCACTACATTTTCTTACGAGAGATAAAAAGATCGGATTTAATTGAAATTCTGATCTTTTTATCTTGCATAGATAATCTTTCTTTATCGCGTTTGTACTCAAGAGTTCGATCGGAAAAGATGAAGGCCGTAAAAAGAGTCCAAAATGATGGATTTTGTATTTTCTATAGTGGTTATCTACTTTTTTAGTACAAGAAGAAATCTGGGGTTTTTCTGTTTGGAAAGATGGAGGTGAAATCAAAAGTGGATTCTATGACCTTTGTCTTGTTTGGGGCAACAGGGGATTTAGCAAAAAGAAAAATTTTTCCTGCATTATATAATTTATTTCTCGATCAAAAAATGCCTGACTCGTTTTCCATTATTGGCGTAAGCAAAAGAGGATGGTCTGATGACGAATTTCAAACACGTGTGGAAAATTCATTAAAAACATTTTCTAGACGTTTGACAAATGACCGTTCCAAAATGGAAGAATTTCTTCGTGCGTTTCGTTATATTTCTTTAGATGTAACAAATGTACAAGAGTATAAAAAGCTGCTTGAAATCGTTCAACAGCGTGAAAAAGAGTTGAATATTCCTGAAAACCGCATGTTTTATTTATCCGTTGCGCCAGAGTTTTTTGATGTGATTGCCTCAAACATCAAGGAGAGCGGATTAGGATCGGCAAGAGGCTGGAAACGTTTGATGATCGAAAAACCGTTTGGGCACGATTGGAGATCGGCACAACATTTAAATGAAAAGTTAAGTAAAGCTTTTGAAGAAGAGGAAATTTATCGAGTGGATCATTATCTTGGAAAGCCGATGGTCCAAAATCTTGAAGTTTTAAAATTTGCCAACCCTTTGTTTCAATCGTTATGGAACAATCAGTATATAGCGAATGTACAAATTACGGCTAGTGAAACGGTTGGGGTAGAAGAGAGAGCGGGGTATTATGACCAGGCAGGGGCCATTCGCGATATGTTCCAAAATCATATGCTGCAATTGTTGATGATGACAGCCATGCACCTGCCAAAACGGATCAGCGCAAAAGACATCCGTGACGAAAAAAGAAAAATCATCGAATCTCTTCGCCCATTACAAAAAGAAGAAGTAGGTTTACATGTCGTTCGCGGCCAATATGGTCCTGGAGAAATCTTTGGTAAACCAGTTGTTGGATATAAAGAAGAGCCTGGAATTGCTGCTTCTTCAACAACAGATACATTTGTTGCGGCTCGCTTGTGGATTGATGATGAGTTTTGGAGTGGGGTGCCATTTTATCTCCGTACAGGGAAAAGAATGAAGGAAAAATCTACTCGTATTGTGATTGAGTTTAAAAATCCATTAAAGGAATGGTACTTGCCAAAAAATGAGGAAACGGTTCCTAATCTTTTAGTGATTGAAATCAATCCGAATGAGGGTGTTACGTTGCAATTAAATAGTAAAAATATATTAAACAATGGAAAAATCGAGCCTATTCATATGCATTTTTCAACTAATGAGAAAAATGTACCTGAAGCCTATGAATTGTTAATTTTTGATGCTTTGCGAGGCGATTCGACTTTCTTTGCTCATTGGAAAGAAGTTGAACTCTCTTGGAAGTGGGTACAGCCTGTTTTAGAGGCATTTGAGGGAAATCTCCTTCCCCTTCATTCGTATCGTTCAGGTTCAATGGGGCCAGAGGCTTCTCATCGGTTACTGGAAGAGGACGGATTCAATTGGTGGTAGTTACGAATGATCTTGTCGAACTTCATTCTCATCATTAGAAAATATCATTTCTAAATGGAACTATAGATTAGCTGTGCATATATACGTGTAAAATGTGAATAATGTCGAAAGGTTAAAACAGTTCGAGGAGGGCAATGAACATGAAAGTCGGGTTAATCGGTTTAGGGAAAATGGGATTAAACTTAGGTAAAAATCTCATTGACCATAAACATGAAGTAGTGGCGTTCGATGTAAATGCAAATGCGGTTGAAGAAATAAAAAAATACGGCGCTAAAGGTGTATCAAGCTTAGAGGAACTCGTTTTATCATTAGAAAATCCAAGAATTGTTTGGCTCATGGTTCCGCACAATGTTGTTGATTCGGTTATTCGTGAGATTACCCCATTTTTAAACAAAGGAGACATCGTGATTGATGGCGGCAATTCTCACTATAAGGAATCGATTCATCGTTATAATGAGCTAAAAGAAGCTGGGATTCGTTTTATGGATGCCGGGACTTCTGGCGGGGTGGAAGGTGCTCGGAACGGAGCATGCTACATGGTTGGAGGAGATCCTGAAGCTTGGAGCATTGTCGAGCCTCTTTTCCGGGATACGGCTGTAGAAAATGGGTATTTATATGCAGGAAAAGCAGGCAGCGGCCACTTTTTAAAAATGGTTCACAATGGGATTGAATACGGGATGATGGCTGCCATTGGTGAAGGATTTGAAATATTAGAGAAAAGCGAATTCGATTATGACTATGAAAAAGTAGCAAGAGTATGGAATAACGGTTCGGTTATTCGTTCATGGCTTATGGAATTAACAGAACGCGCCTTTTCTAAAGATGCAAAATTAGAGGAAATCAAAGGAATTATGCATTCTTCCGGTGAAGGAAAATGGACAGTCGAAACGGCTTTAGATTTACAAACAGCCACTCCTGTCATCGCTATGTCCTTATTGATGCGTTATCGTTCATTAGAAACAGATACATTTACAGGTAAAGTAGTAGCAGCTTTACGCAACGAATTTGGCGGACATGCTGTAGAAAAAAATGAGAAAAAATAAATTGGTATTATGTCAAGAAAATAGACACGTAAAATCGAGAAAAACATTAAAACCCTACTACCGCACTTCGTTTGGTGGCCTCTTGAGAAGGAGAACGGTTTGGTAAACCCTTCCCCTCCTCAAGAGGAAAGATGCCCCTTATATCGTGACTTTGTGGAGAGAAGAATTCACTGCTTTTTGCCTTGCTGATGCATCTTCTCATACGCCATCGGAGACATGTACTCATTAGCGGAATGAATTCGCTCGGCATTATAAAAACACTTAATATATTCAAAGATCCGATGTTTGGCTTCTTCCCTTGTTGCAAAGGTCTCGTGAAAAACCAGTTCCTTTTTGATGATGCTGTGAAACGATTCCGCACATATCTTCGCCACGCGAAACTCCTTTCTATGAGTATGAATAAATGCATAAATTACTTCTGTTTTTTGGGGAAGATGCTCATGGCCTTTTTTAAAATAGCGTTTTCCTCCTCAAGGTCACGGATGCGTTTTTGAAGTTCACGCTTTTCACGATCTTCCGGCTTGAGGTTTCCACTCCCGACAAAGCTATGCTCAGCATCTTTTTTATAATCTGCTACCCATTTATGAAGCGTTTTTGGCGAAATATCGAGTTGTCTTGCGGTTTGAGCGACCGCCTTTCCTTCCTCAACCACTAATTTTACTGCATGTATTTTGAATTCTTTATCAAAACGTCTTGTCATTATAGACACCCCTCATCATTGATAGATTTACTGTACATTTCTCTATTCGTTGTGTCTATAATCTAGACTAACATCACACGCCAAAAACAGTTGTGTACGTTTCTTGTAATCCATCCAGCCTTGCGCGCGACATCGACACCCTCGCAAAGCACTATCACATCGAATACATTCAACCGTTCGACCTTTTTCCACATACAGCGCATGTCGAGAGTGCCGCGAAGTTAAAACTCAAATAAATTGATGCTACTTTAACACATTTTGGAGGATAGAAATGTTAATATAAAAGTAGAGGGTGTTTGTAGGAGGGATGGAAATGTCGGGAGAAACGTCACATGTAAATGTATTGAGTGAAGAAGAATCGAACGAAATGATTGAAAGAGCGAAAGAATTTTTTAGGAAAGAAATCGCTTCTAGCCATATACGTAATACAAAAAAGTTGAAGAAATTAAAGGAGTTCCATTTGAACCCGTTTTTAGACAAGTATAAAGCGAGATTTTTAACAGGGAATGACGATCCTGTTAGCATTGCAAAGGCTTTAGTGTATCCAAGGGTATTGGGGACATCTATTAACACAACGTTTGGGAATAAACTCCAAAAATTTTGTAGTGAAGTACTGGGGAGCTTTGCTTCTACTACAGCAGGGATAGACATTGAATTTATTGATAAAGTAGATGGAAGAAGAAAATATTGTCAAGTAAAAGCAGGACCCAATACTATTAATAAAGATGATGTAGAAACGATAAAGAACCATTTTTTAGGTGTTAAAAGGCTTGCGAGGACGAATAATCTTCATATTGGATTCGCTGATTTAGTCGTTGGTATTCTTTACGGTACACCTAGTCAGTTAAGCGGTCATTATCAAAAAATTAATCAAGAATATCCTGTCATTGTCGGACAAGAGTTTTGGTACAGGCTTACGGGTATTGAAAACTTTTATCAAAGATTAACAGATGCGATAGGGGAAGTTGCAACAGAGTTTGACTCTTCTAAGTTAATTGCGGAGATTGTTGAGCAGCTAGCGAAAGAGATTGAGAAAACGATGAGCGCTGATAGTTAAAAATATAAAGCAAGGGGAATGCTAGATATTCCCCTTTTTGTTCATTTCGTTCAAAACTTTTACGATCGATAGACCTACAGCTTTAGCCATATGAACTGGAACAGCGTTTCCAATTTGCTTATAAGCATTGTTCATCGAGCAATCAAATACCCAATCATCAGGGAAACTTTGTATTCTTGCATATTCTCTAACAGTAAAAGGTCTTGTTTCTTCTGGATGGCATCTTTCCGTTTGTTTTTGGGCAGGAGAACATGTTAATGTTAGGCATGGTTCGTCCCATGACAATCTTCGCGCCATCCCGGTTCTTCCGCCACCTGAGTAGTAACTTTTTCCCATGTACTGTTTGGCGATTTCTTCTGGAAGATCTCTCCAATAACCGCCAGGGGGAACAAGTTCAAGAACTTTTCTCTTTTCTTCAGGGTATTTAGCGCCCTCGGATGGAGGAACATCTTGCAAGACATCCCTTAATGTCAGCGTATATCCATACGGTTTAGGAAAACGATAAGAAACGCTATATTTTTCAACTAAATCTTTTCTTATCCCTATAATGAATATTCGTTCTCTTTTTTGTGCTACATCATAGTCTAAAGCATTCAATACTTTCCATTGAACGTTGTAGCCTATTTCTTCAAAAACGGAGAGCATGGTTGCTAATGTTTTTCCGTTGTCGTGGTTGACAAGTCCCTTTACATTTTCGGCTAAAAACATTTTTGGCTGCAGTTCTTGTAGAATTTTTGCGTAATAGTAAAATAGCGTTCCTCTTGCATCATTTAGCCCTAGTTTTTTCCCTGCATAGCTAAAAGCCTGACAAGGATACCCTCCAGATAATAGATCGATATCGTTTGGACAGTTATTGATAAAGTTTTTTATTCCATGCTCAGCCACTTCAATAATATCTTTTTCGATTACGTTCCAATGAGGTCGATTTTTTCTTAATGTTTGGCAAGCATATTTATCAATTTCTACTAGCCCCAAGGAGTGAAAACCTGCCATTTCAAGCCCAAGGGCTAACCCCCCAGCACCTGCAAATAATTCAACAGCTGTGTACTGTTTATCAGCAACGATATCCCTCACTTCTACACTATGAGAGCCTTCATAGTGAAAAACATTAACGGTATTTTCTGTTTCAACATCAGTTTTTGTATCTATATATCCTAAATCAAGCTCCAGTTGCTCGGAATAAATGATATCTTCAATTTCTACTCCAAGTGTATGGCAAAGTTTTAAGGCGTTTGACTTGATAGGATTGAAATTAGGGGAAAGAAGCATAGATAATTGATTTTTACTAATTCCCATCTTCTCCGCAAGCTCTTTTTGCGTAGAAATTCCTGATTTAGTCATATATTTCCTAACCTTCTCTTTACTAATGCTATACAAATTTATACCCCCGTAAAAGTTAAGATATTTTTTTAACTGTTATATGGTTATTATATGTGATGAGAAGATAGCCGTCAATGTTCTGCTTGTTTGAAAACACAGTAAGTGTATTCTTCCTTCTGCACTACTTATCTACGATTCCATTCGTCACAAATCTTCATCATTTATACTTCAATTTCCGTTTTGCCATGTGCTTCAGTTTAAATTTTTCGATCCATCACCACAACATATACTTGACTAAAGTTAAATTTTCCTAAACAAATATATACAAAAAATATTAGTTCGCTAATTTTCCTTCAGAAACGTAAGTAGGGCATGTTATGAAAAAATCAAGTACAACTTTTGATGAAGGACCAATTTTTCACTGTTGAATTGAGCAAACAAAATTGGCGCCATTATATTCCCACACAGCACGATGAAAGAAAATAGGATATACTAATACATACAACCATCATTCGAACATTTCATGCGGGGAGGAAATATGTTGAACGCCAACTGGAACTTTGATAATAGCTACGCTCGTTTGCCTGAGCGATTTTTTACAAGAATTTACCCGACGCCTGTCAGTGACCCAAAGCTTGTCGTGCTTAATCGTTCGCTTGTGGATGAGCTTGGGCTATGTGCGGAGGCGCTAGCGAGCGAGGATGGAGTGGCGGTGTTTGCCGGAAATCGAATTCCTGAAGGTGCGGAGCCTTTGGCGCAGGCGTATGCAGGGCATCAGTTTGGATATTTTAATATGCTTGGCGATGGGCGTGCCATTTTGCTTGGGGAACATGTGACGCCAAGTGGAGAACGGGTGGATATTCAGCTAAAAGGTTCAGGGCGGACGCCGTATTCGCGTGGTGGGGATGGTCGAGCGGCGCTTGGACCGATGCTTCGGGAGTATATCATTAGCGAGGCGATGGACGCGCTTCGGATTCCGACGACGAGAAGTTTAGCGGTCGTGACGACAGGAGAAGTGGTGATACGAGAGACGGAACTTCCAGGAGCGATTTTGACGCGCGTGGCTGCGAGTCATTTGCGTGTCGGGACGTTTCAATATGCGGCGCGTTTTTTATCAAAAGAGGAGTTACAGGCGTTAGCCGACTATGCGATCAAGCGGCATTATCCGAACGGGGAACATGCGTCCAACCGCTATGTTTTTTTACTTGAAGAAGTGATGAAAAAGCAGGCGGCACTTGTCGCGAAATGGCAATTGGTCGGGTTTATTCATGGGGTGATGAACACCGATAATATGACGATTAGCGGAGAGACGATCGATTACGGACCGTGTGCGTTTATGGATGTGTACGATCCGAAGACGGTGTTTAGTTCGATTGATACGCAAGGGCGGTATGCGTACGGCAATCAGCCATATATCGCTGGATGGAACATTGCCCGTTTTGCAGAAAGTTTACTACCGCTTTTACATGACGAAGAAGAAAAAGCAATCGAGATTGCGCAAAAAGTCATTGAACAATTTCCAGCATTGTATGAAACGTATTGGTTACAGGGAATGCGCGCGAAGCTCGGGCTTTGGACGGAAGAGGCGGAAGATAAAAAGCTGATTGGAGAGCTTCTTCATTTGATGTACACACATCGCCTCGATTATACGAATACGTTTCGGTCGTTGACATTAGAGGAATGGCATTTTTGCGAACAAGAACTTCGCGACTGGTATACACGTTGGCAACAAAGAATCGCCTGTCAAGACATGACAAAAGAAGAAGTGTACGAATGCATGCGACAAAACAATCCTGCGATTATTCCGCGCAACTATCGGGTTGAAGAAGCGCTCGCGGCAGCGGTCGAGCATGGGGACGATACGGTTATGGAACGATTGCTTCAAGTGCTTTCCGCTCCTTATGCATATACGAAAGAACAAAAAGAATACGCCAAGCCTCCTGAACCATCTGATCGGCCGTATCGGACGTTTTGTGGGACGTAAATAAGGGGAACGGTGCTTTGTAATAAATACTAAGAATGGAGAGAAATAAAGTCAACTACCCCCACTTAGCTAACGCTTGAAGCGGGGGCTTGCAACTCCCCAGAAGTGCGAGCGGACTTTGTCCTCCTTCCTTGACTTGGGGTTGCATCAAGGGGCAGGTTGACAACTACCCAACGATGCAGGTCATGCCTACATCGTTACCGATTCTCTCGGTGTGTCTGTTGGCAGTACTTGGCTTCCACACACAACAGACGGACCTACGCTCGATGTTTTACGGTTACAACGTTTCCTGTAACCAACTCCATACATCGAGTAGCAGTTATTGGAGTGCCTTTATTTAACGGTTTTCTCCACGCCTTTATTATCTCATACACAAAAGAAAGGGGGAACGCGCATTCCTCTCCCACTTACTCTCTTTGGTCGTTGAAGTGGGAGTCTCCTGTGCGAAATAGGATGAAAAAACTAGCATGGGTAGTCCTTTTGATTATGTTTACTGTTTATGGATGTACGTCACAAGGTAATACGCAACAACAAGAAAAAGAACAGCTTGCACAACTAGAAGTCGTTTTTCAAACAACGCCCCAAACCATTTATGTTGATGAACCAGCCACACTTCAAGTGACAGTTACAGATGGGAAGAAGCCGATTGAACAGGCGAGTGATGTCCAGTTTGAAATAAGACGAAAAGGAGAAGAGCACGACGAGATGATTCCAGCTCGTCATCAAGGAAACGGTGTATACGTCGCTGAAAAAACATTTGGGGCGGATGGTGTATATGTAGTGACGTACCATGTGACAGCGAATCATTTGCACCGTATGGAAAAAAATGAAGTTCGTGTTGAGCAAAAACAAGGAGCGACAACGAAAACACCAACGCAATCTAATGATGCACATACACACCATCATGTACATATGACACTTTCACCAAAAGAAGCAAAACAAAATGAACGAACGATGTTTCAAGTACAAATGCTATCGGATGGAAAACCTTTAACAGATGCACAAGTAACAATGGAGTATTGGAGAGGAGGAGACAAGAAGCATACATATGTCACAATGAATGAAAAGGGAAACGGGATGTATGTTTCGGAAGTTTTATTCGCATTTTCGGGAACGTATCAGTTTCGTGTGCACGTAATTAAGGAAGAGCTTCATGATCATCAAGTGTTTTCCGTTGAAGTAAAATAAGAAGGCGCCGAGTGACGCCTTCTTTTAATCTACTTTTAACACGACGCGACCGTTAATTTGTCCTTTTAACATGCGGTCGAACACGTCGTTAATGTTTTCAAGCGGTTGTACTTCGACAATCGTTTTTACTTTGCCTTCTGCGGCAAATTGAAGCGCCTCTTGCAAGTCTTTACGCGTACCAACGATGGAACCGATAATTTTTACTCCATTTAAAACGGTATCGAAAATTGGTACAGGCATTTCTTCAGGTGGCAATCCGACAAGTACGCAAGCGCCACCACGACGAATCGCTTTGTAGGCGGATTCAAACGCAGCTTTTGATACAGCTGTGACGACAGCCGCATGCACACCACCGATTTTTTCCTTCATCCATAGTGCTGCATCTTCATGTTTTGGATTGACGACAAGATCGGCACCGAGTTGTTTAGCTAATTCAAGTTTTTCATCGCCTAAATCGACAGCGACGACGTTTAATCCCATCGCTTTTGCATATTGAACAGCGACGTGTCCAAGCCCGCCGATACCGTAAATCGCTACCCATTCACCTGGTTTTGCGCCTGTTACTTTTAAAGCTTTATATGTTGTTACGCCAGCGCAAAAGATTGGAGCAGCTTCTTCAAATGATAAGTTATCAGGAATTTTCACGACATAATCAGCTGCAGCACGACAATATTCAGCGTAACCACCGTCAACCGAATATCCAGCGTTTTGTTGATGCTCACACAATGTTTCTTGTCCGCTTAAGCAATAGTCACAATGACCGCAGGCGGAATAAAGCCAAGGGATACCGACGCGATCTCCAACTTTTAAATGCGTCACTCCAGGGCCGACTTCTTCGATGACACCGACGCCTTCATGTCCAGGAATGAGTGGTAGTTTTGGTTTTACAGGCCAGTCGCCATGTGCGGCATGCAAGTCTGTGTGGCATACCCCGCACGCTTTAATGCGCACTAATACTTCCCCGTATGAGATCTTAGGTTTTTCCACTTCTTTCACTTGTAACGGCTCTTTAAATTGTTCCACAACTGCAGCTTTCATGATTGTAATCCTCCTTCTAGGCAAAAGGGGACTTTTTGGTCTGTACATATGTAATGTAGCATGCATTTAACTTGTGAAAAATATCACAAATAAAACGTTCAAAAAAAAGAAAAATATTTTTGGATAAAAAGTTAAAAATTTGGTTTGGGCGTTGACATCATATAAAGTTTCCGTTTTAGTCATAATTTCGCACTTCCTTTTTCTTAGTTGCTATGTTAGGATGAAAATGTAAAAAATTGAATAATCGGCAAACTACTCGAAAGGGTAGGGCGCAAAGCTATAGGGGCTACGTCTATTTGTAGATATGCCAGCCAGTTGCCCTTCTTGTGAAATATGAAGAAGGTCTTATTCTCTAGGGAACGTGTGAACTATAGCTGCCTCTACTATTTTTTTGAGGTAGCTTTTTTTATTGTATTACAACATAAGGAGGGAACATTATGAAGTTAACAGTAAGAAAGAAATTAATTGCGACGTTTCTTTCGATGTTACTTTTATTTGTTGTTGTAAGTATGCTTACATATAATCGACTAGAGCAAATCGATGAACAATACTCACAGGCGATGAAGAAAGGATTTGAAAGAATTAACGTTGTGACAAATATGCAAAATGCGATGCTACGGGAGCAAATTGCGGTGCGAGGATATTTAATTAACGGGAAGCCTGAAAGTTTAACTGCATTTGAACAAGCGGCAAACGAGTTTGCGGATAATCGAGAAAAAATTGAGACCTTTGCACTCGAAAAAAATGCGAAACAAGCGGTTGATAATTTAGTGAAGTATGAACAGGAGTATCGTCAATTATCTATGCAGGCAATTGAATTTTACAAGCAAGGTCAGATGGATGAAATTTCACGCCTTATGAAAGAGCGAGGAAATGCGATTACGCTCGAAGTAACAGAAGCAGGCGAACAAGCGAGAGCGATTCAACAAAAACATTTACAACAAATGAGTGAAACATTGTCTAAACAAGCGGAAAATATGAAATATATGACGCTAATTACGATTGGTGTTGCATTTCTCGTAAGTATCGCCATTGCGCTTTATATTAGTGAAAAGATTGCTAAACCGGTTAGACAAGTTTCTGAACATGCCGAAAAGATCGCACGTGGTGATTTATCGGTTGATGATATTTATGTTGCTAATCGCGATGAAATTGGTGAGTTGGCGGCATCGTTTAATCAAATGGTTCACAATTTAAAGCAGTTTATTCAACAAGTGAGCGCAGCGACGGAGCATGTGTCCGCTTCTGCTCAAGAGTTGATGGCGAGCGCTGAGCAAGCGAGCGCAGCGACAGAAGAAGTGACGACGGCGATTCAAGAAGTGGCTCAAGGAGCTGAGATGCAAGGAAAACATGCAGAAGAAAGCGTGCACGCGATCGGTGAAATGGCGACAGGAATTGAACGAATGGCCCAAACGTCTACCGTTGTAGCAAATTCCGCAACAGAAACGACAAAACAAGCTACTATTGGTCAACAATATTTACAAAAAGTCGTTATGCAAATGAATACGATTAATGAATCAACGAATGCAACGAATACGGTTATTAAAGAGCTAGATGAAAAATCCGCACAAATCGGAAAAATCGTTGATGTCATCGTCGGCATTGCGGAGCAAACGAATTTGTTAGCTTTAAATGCAGCGATTGAAGCGGCGCGTGCAGGAGAACATGGGAAAGGATTTGCGGTCGTAGCGGACGAAGTGCGTAAATTGGCAGAACAATCGCGTGAGTCCGCTAATCAAATTGCGCAATTAATTGAAATGATTCAACAAAATACAGACTATGTGGTGCAAATTGTCGGCAAAGGAACGGAAGAAGTGAAGCAAGGAACAAAATTAGTAGAAGAAACAGGAACATTCTTTGGGCAGATTTTGCGTTCTATTGAACAAGTAAATGATCAAATTCAAGAACTATCGGCGATTTCAGAACAAATGTCAGCAGGCGTCCATCAAGTGCATGCATCCATGGATGAAGTATCGTCGATTGCGAAACGATTCGTCGAACGGACGGCTGAAATTTCTGCTTCTTCTGAAGAGCAGCTAGCATCGAGCGAAGAAGTGACATCAGCCGCTACATCGTTAGCTGAAATGGCGGACAAATTACGGCATGCGGTTGCCACGTTCAAATTTTGAAGTGTGCATCTATAAGGAAAAGGTGTCCTGAGAACTTTCGGGACACCTTCTCTTTATTTATGACTTTCTTCTTTTACTTTGACGAATGCCAGCTGCTTCGGCGCGTGCTTGCGCCTCTAAATCTTCATGATCAGCAAATTCGGCAGAAAACTCGACATCATAACCGTCTGATTTCATTGTTTTCGGCACTTGTGGCATCGTTGACTTGTTTTTGTCTCTAGCTTTTTGACCGCGTGAACGTCCCATGTGAATTGCCTCCTCGTTATTTTTTCGCTAGTAGCATGTGACAAATAGCGAAAAAGATGAATAGAAAATGTTGTTAATGGCGAGCGTGTTTATCGGTAAATCCACCTGCTTGGTCCGCACGTTTAAAATCGCGAGCATACGTCACTTCTTGTGCGCTCGAGAGCGTACTTTTTGTTTTTTCACGTTTCTTTTTGTCAGCCATATGTATCCCTCACTTTAATTAAATATTACGTTAACATTATGAACAGAAAAATAAAAAATTATCCAAATAAAAAACCTGTTCGTGCAGAACAGGTTACGCTTCTTTTAATTGTTGTTCATCGTCAAGTTTTTGTTGGCGCATCGCATATAGTGTATAGTTATCCTTTGAAATTTCATATAAGTTATATATGTCTTCACCTTGATTCATTGCTTCCCATAATGATCTTCTCGTTTCATTAGCAAGGGTGACATAAGGAAGTTTTTCAGCAGCTTTTGTGGAGCGGACGTTAACTTTGCGAATGCGCATGAAGATCGTGTTGATGGAACGTTCATAAAACAGTTCGTTAAAGAAGGCATCTTTAGCAAGTTGGTTATATCCTTTGCCGTGATACGGTTTTCCAAGCCATGTGCCTAAAAAGCCAGCGCCATCTTCAATGTCAAATAAATTAATCGTTCCAATCGGATTGCCCCACTCATCTAAAATGGTGCGTGAGATCAGTTCCCCGCGTTCTTCCGCTTCAATTGTTTGCTTTGTGATGAACAAAAATTCTTCATATGAATATGCTTTATGGCGCACGAAAGGGAAGACGTCTGGGTGCACCATAAGCTCGTATAACGCTTGACAATCTTGCAGTTCGCGTTTTTTTAACATCGAATCTCCCTCCATTCACGAGGGCAGTCGACCATAGGGAACGAGCCACCCTCGAAATTTTTTAATTTATGCAAATCAAAAAATTTCGGGGTGGGAATCGAACCCACTAGAACCAGCATATTGCTGGTGGCGCACCATTTGCCTTCCCTTACTATCGCATACATATATAGTTTTGTATATATAACCTTCTATATCATACTTGAAATGATGTGAAAAATAAATAGTTTTTTTATTAATTTTTCTTGTATATTATTTCCCCGTTTATCATGGTGAATATAGGAGTTGCGAGATAGTGAAACGGATGGTAATTCCAAACGACAATGTCAGCATCTTTTCCGGTTTCAAGACTTCCGACACGATCGTCCACCCCTAAATTACGTGCCGGCAAAATGGTAATGCCTTCGAGCGCTTTTTGTTCATCGAGCCCTTCGCGAACAGCAATCGCAGCGCAAATAGGTAAGTATTGAATAGGTGTGTATGGATGATCTGTTGTGATAGAGACGTGAACGCCTACGTCGGATAAAATTTTATATGTTTTCCAACTTTTGTTTTTCAATTCTACTTTTGATCGACGTGTTAGTGTTGGTCCGACCGAAACTTGTAAATCTCGTCCTTGTAGTTCTTCAGCAATGAGATGCCCTTCGGTACAATGTTCGATGCGTAAGTCAAGCCCGAATTCATCTGCAAAACGGATGGCGGATAAAATGTCATCGGCGCGATGGGCGTGAACACGGATCGGAATGTCACGATTTAACGCTTGAATAATGGGGATGGTGCGAAAATCGTGCGGCCAATCGCTATACCTCGCATTGTAAAACGTTTCGCGAAGCATTCCCATAATGCCCATGCGCGTGAGCGATTCTTTATTCCCTTGACTATGCATGCGTTTCGGATTTTCACCGAGGGCAATTTTTAAACCGGCTGGTTGTTTGATGATCATGTTTGCGGCGTTTTTTCCATGCGTTTTAATGACTGCCGTCGTTCCACCGATGACATTTGCGCTTCCGGGCATAATATGAACCGTTGTAATCCCATGTTCGATTGCATCGCGAAAACCGGGATCGAGTGGATATACGCTATCAATGGCACGTACATGTGGGGTCATCGTTTCAATCGTTTCGTTTGCGTCGTTGCCCGCCCATCCCGTTCCTTCGTCATATAAACCAAGGTGTGTATGAACGTCGATAAAACCTGGAAAGACGTATTTTCCTGAGACATCGATTACTTCGGTTTGCTCATCGGCGAGAAGATTATAGCCGATTTCTGTAATTTTTCCGTTTTCAATACGTACATCCGCTCCTTTCATAGGAGGAGATGTAATTGGATATACTGTACCATATTTTAACAGTTTGCTTCGCATGTCAATCCCCTTTATGTTTTCTTATAGTGTATTCGTCACGATTGTAGTATGTTCACTAATGCTCGATCAACAGTTGGAAAGGAAAAATGATATCCTGCTTGAAGTAATTTTTCTGGGATGACACGCTGTCCTTCTAACACAAGCATGCTCATTTCCCCTAGCAATATTTTAAGCACAAAGGATGGAACAGGGAGCCAATGTGGGCGATGTAGTACTTTTGCGATCGTTTTTCCGAACTGTTCCATCGTCACAGGATGTGGGGCAGTAACGTTGATTGAACCCGATATGTTTTCATGCCGAATGGCAAAGTCGATGGCGCCAATGACGTCATTTATATGCACCCACGACATCCATTGTTTCCCGCTTCCAATCGTTCCACCAATAAACCATTTGTAAGGAAGAACGATGCGTGGAAGTGCTCCACCATTTTTACCTAAAATAATGCCAAACCGCATAAATACCGTGCGCACGCCAAGTGATTCAATGCGTCGCCCAGCTTCTTCCCATCGTTTCACGGTTTGAGCTAAAAAGTCTATCCCGATTGTTTCGCGACGTTCGGTAAATGTGTCATTAAGCGATGTGCCGTAAATGCCGATGGCACTCGCTTGAATAACCACTTGCGGTTTTTTATTCATTTTTGTAATGAGTTCATATATGGCATGTGTCGCTTGTAATCGACTTTCCATAATTGCGCGCTTTCTCGTTTCGTTCCATCGTCCACTATTAATTGATTCACCAGCTAAGTTTATGATTATATCAATGGAAGGGAGTTGTTCATGAGGATTTGCGTCATCTGTTAACCATTGTACATAATGAATATACGGATCGTTCTCCCGTTTTTGTGCATTTCGCGTTAATATATACATATGATGTCCGTTTTGTGTAAAATATGCTGTTAACGCCTTACCTACAAATCCTGTTCCTCCAGCAATCAAAATATTCATTATTTTTCCCTCCTTTCCTTTATTATGCGTTGTTTCAAGAAAAAAAGAAAGAAAAGGTGTGTTTTCAAGATGTGGATTGAAAAAATTGAAGTGGATCGAAAAAATGTAGAACGTTTTTACGTTCATTTTGTGAAAGAAGATGGAGAGAAACAAATCATGTCTGTTGATCAAGACGTATTGATTGAGTATCGCCTAAAAAAAGGAATGACGGTAACAGAAGAGCAATGGATGGAAATGATGAAAAAAGATGATGAAAAACAAGCGTATAAGATGGCGCTTCGTTTTTTAGCTTACCGTATGCGCTCGAAACAAGAAGTTGTTGACTATTTGAAAAAAAGGGACATAGATGTTCGGACGATTGAACAAGTGATTGCAAAGCTACAACAGGAACGATATATAGACGATGAGCAATTTGCACATGCGTACGTGCAAACGCAAGTAAATACGACAATGAAAGGACCTTATGTGATTTATAAAGAGCTAATGGATAAAGGGATAAGTGAAGATGTGATCGCACAAGCGATGGAACGCTATACAGAGGATATGCAACGAGACAAAGCGATCAAGTGGGTGGAAAAAATAAATAAGCAATCGAAAAAACGGTCGCATCAAGAACAAAAAGCATACATTGCACAACTGTTGCATATGAAAGGTTTTCCTTCACATATTGTTGAAATGGCAAAACAGCATGTGACTGCAGATGATGGAACGGAATGGGAAGCGCTCATATATTACGGGGAAAAAGCACATCGCCGTTACGAAAAATATGATCGTTACACGTACGAACAAAAAATGAAGCAGGCACTATACCGAAAAGGTTTTTCGCTTTCGTTAATTGAACAGTTTTTAGAAAAGAAAAAGGAGGACTAACTCCTCCTACTCCACGATGATTTCAGCTTGTCGCTTATACTCATTAATAATTGTTTCGGCTACTTGTTTTGGTGAACGAAGGCGAGAGCGGTCTTGAATATGGTCGGAGTCATCCCAAAATGGTGTAGCCATGCCTCCCATATATACAGCGGTGACGGCGACGTTTGTGTTGGCGAGCTCTTTCACAAGACTTTCGCTAAATCCGCGCACAGCAAATTTACTTGCGACATATACACTTTCGTTTACTTTACCGCGCAAACCGGCTGTTGAAACAATGTTTATGATATTAGCTTGAGGTAGCGTTTTAAAATACGGAAGGAACGCTTTCGTCATATATATCGTGCCTTTGACGTTAATGTCAATTATTTCGTGAATATGTTGCTCCGTCATTTGTTCAAGCGGACCGAAATGACCCACGCCTGCATTGTTAACTAGCGTCGTTACATAATATGTACGACAAAGCGTTTCGGCTGCTTTTTGCACTTGTTCATAATTTGTAATATCAAGTGGAAAAACGATCGCTTTTCTTCCATATGATTCGATTTGCTGTTGAACAGATTGTAACGGCTCCTTTCTTCTCCCGACTAAAATGATGTCGTACCCCCGTTGTGCATATAAAAGGGCGAGTTCTTTTCCGAGACCTGTACCAGCTCCTGTAATAATAATATATTCCATTATTTTCATCCTTTCGTGTATGATACATTCACAATAATTTGGAAAGCGTATACATAAACAGGTGTCACGAAGTAGTCAAATGTTATTGTGAATATATGCACAAATATGTAGTATAATGTCTTATGTCATTATATTACAACAAAGAAAGGGGAACAATATGAGTTTTTTACAAGTCGTTACAGCTTCTACACCCGTATTGGCTGTCTTTCTGTTTCTCGTTTTGTTGCGTCTTCCAGCGGCAAAAGCGATGCCGATTAGTTTTGTAATTACGGTCGTGTTATCGTTGTTTGTTTGGAAAATGCCCGGTATTCAAGTGGCAGCGGCAACGATTGAAGGTGTCATTGTAGCCATTTCAATTTTATGGATTATTTTCGGTGCCATTTTATTGTTAAATACGTTAACGAAAAGTGGGGCAATGGACGCGATTCGTAGCGGATTTTTAGGTATTACGCGTGACCGTCGCGTGCAAGTTATCATTATCGCATGGTTATTCGGTGCATTTATTGAAGGCGCAGCAGGATTTGGGACGCCTGCGGCGATTGGCGCCCCGCTTCTTGTTGCTTTAGGCTTTCCACCACTTGCAGCGGTTGTTGTTGCCCTTGTTGCAGATAGTAGCCCTGTGTCATTTGGTGCTGTCGGAACGCCAATTATTGTCGGGGTCGATCAAGGACTTCGTGAAGGAAACTCTGTTGCTGAACGAGTGCAACATGTCATCGGAACAGCGGATTTATCATCGTTTCTTCAAACGCTAGCAAAACAAGCAGTGTCGTTTGATATTATTATCGGTACGTTTATTCCACTTATTTTAGTGCTTATTTTAACGCGTTTTTTTGGTGAAAATCGTTCGTGGAAAGAAGGATTGGAAATTTGGAAATTTGCCTTATTTGCTGGGCTTAGTTTTACTGTTCCCGCATTTCTCGTTGCCTCTTTCCTTGGACCGGAATTTCCATCAATGATCGGAGGATTAATTGGTTTAGCGATCGTTGTGCCTGCGGCAAAAAAAGGATTTTTATTGCCGAAAGAGCCGTGGGATTTTAAGAAAACAGATGCGCACCAACATGTAACGAACGTGCAAAAAAGCGACATGCCGCTTTTGCTTGCGTGGATGCCGTATATTTTCGTTGCGATTATTTTAGTGTTGACACGTCTCCAAAACTTGCCGTTAAAAACGTGGCTTCGTTCAGTAAAAATACAATTTAACAACATTTTAGGAACGAACATTAGCACGTCGATTGAGCCATTATATTTGCCGGGAACGATTTTTCTTGTTGTCATTTTTATTACAATCTTTATGCATAAGATGAGACGAGAAGATGTTTTGGCGACGATGAAAGAATCGGCATATACACTCATCGGTAGTGCCATTGCGCTCGGAACAGCGGTGCCGATGGTGCGGATTTTTATTAACTCTGGTATCAATGATGCTGGGCTTGCCAGCATGCCAATTGAGTTAGCGTCGATGGTCGCAGGGGCAGTTGGTGCCGCTTGGCCGCTAGTTGCTCCTTTAATTGGGGCGCTCGGTTCGTTCATTTCAGGAAGTGCGACGTTTAGTAATATGATGTTTTCTTTATTCCAATTTAGTGTTGCCGATCAAATTCAAGTGCCGCATCATATCGTCATCGCTGGGCAAATGTTAGGGGCAAATGCGGGGAATATGGTTTGTGTATTAAACGTTGTTGCTGCCGCTTCCGTCGTTGGTTTAGCTGGAAAAGAAGGGACAATTATTCGTATGACGCTCATTCCGATGCTTTATTACGTATTGATGACTGGAATATTTAGCCTTATTTTGATCTATGTATTTTAGGCTCACTTTATGATACGATGAACATGAAGTTGTCATAAAGTGGAGTGGGGAAAATGGATCAAAAAAGATACAGTGAAATGAGCGAAAGGGAATTAAAACAAGAGATCGCCATGTTAACGGAAAAAGCACGAAAA
The DNA here is from genome assembly GCF_022030075.1 of Anoxybacillus sp. LAT27. Taxonomy (NCBI): domain Bacteria; kingdom Bacillati; phylum Bacillota; class Bacilli; order Caryophanales; family Anoxybacillaceae; genus Anoxybacillus; species Anoxybacillus sp. LAT27. The sequence goes on along the minus strand of NZ_JAIWYK010000066.1, from coordinate 6,151 downwards.
GCGGAACAAATGGGAATGGTGAACGAATACGCCGTATATGAGCGGAAAATTGCGATGGCGAAAGCATATTTATTAAACCCGAATGATTTCCAACCGGGAGAATTTTACGAAATTGAAGGAGATCCGCATTCGTTATTTAAACTTCAATATATGAATGGTGTGTTCGCATGGGGCTATCGTCTAAGTGATCCGAACACAGAAGTGGCGTTGCCTATTTCATTATTAAAGAAAAGAGGTTGACACGAGCGTCAACCTCTTTCTCATTAAATTTTCCGTTTGCTTACTTCAGAATGTAGAATCATTAAACTTTGCGATTGTTGTGTTTCACCGTTTACTTGCGCATGAGCGTGTTTCGGGTTCGCCCATGGTTGTGGGAAAGGATCGGAATAACGGTTATCATAAAATTTTTTACGCCAATGTTTACCCATTTTATTCCTCCTCGATGTCGCCACGTTGACTTGATGCGTGCATTCGTTCTTGAGGGTGCGTATTAATCGTGCCGTTTGCACGTTTTGATGCGTATTCCGCTTTTGCGCGTGGCTCGCCTTCTAATTTTTCGTTGTTTTGATTCGGAAATCCGCGTTCTTTATTGCTCAATGTTAGTCCCCCCAGACGTTCATTTCGTGCTTTCGAAGCACATATATAGTATTTGTCGACGAGGAGGCATTTACGCCTACTTTAGCTTGGAATAAGTTCTAGTTTTTTGCGTAATTTCTTTTCGCTAAAAATCCATCCCGTATAGGAACTAACAATATTTAAGTCACGGTCAAGTTGCACAACTGCAACGAACGGATAATAATCTTTACTTCGGTAACGCAAGTCGACGAAACGCACTTCATAATGATCGTCATATTCGTGAATTTCCCAACGATATACTGGTGAGAACGACAAAAAGGCAGCTAAATTTTCATCTTGTTTCGCTTTTTCAATGACCGGGATGTTTGGAACGGGACATTTTTCGAAAACGTCAAGCACATCAATCGCTCCGCTTTGTGCGCGCGCAACGTAAAAATGGGTCGAGGTCGTCACAGCTAAATGCCACTCATTCCATTTTATTGTCGGTACGGTAATAATTTGTTCGACATCCGAGAACATTTGTTTTAATTTTCGTTTGATCGCTTGTTGTTGACGGAAGCGAATGATATAGTAACCAATGAGCACGATATATACGGAAAGGAACGTATACCCCGCATGGTGTCCGCTCAGCCATAAGACGACGCCAGCTAAGTGAATGATAAAAATGAACGGGTCGAATGTATTGATGATACCGAGGGCGACCCATTTTTTTGAAAAAGGACGTAATGCTTGCGTGCCATACGAATTAAAAATGTCGACAAACACATGTAGACTAACGGCAATCCATGTCCAAAGCGCTACGTGAAAAAAGGACGTGTCATATACATAGAAAAGGGCGGCACTAATAAGCAACGTCCAAACAAACAAAGCTGGGATCGAATGTGTCATGCCACGATGATTACGAATATATTTTGCATTATTTTTTAATTTTAGCACAGTGTCGATATCAGGTGCTTGCGAGCCCAGAAGCGTGCCGATCAGTACGGCATGCGCAAGTGTCGGGTCGTTAGCAACTGCTGGATCGAATGTTGCTAATCCACCTAATGCAAAACCCATTAAAACGTGTGTACCTGTATCCAAATAAAAGGCCTCCTTTTTCCGATTGGACTTACTTTTAGTTTACCACTTTGGAGGAATGAACGTGAAAGAAAATGTACAACAAATATTGGCGCATTTTCATATTGAGCAGTTTCAACACGATTTAATTGATTGGTTTCGAACAGAGCAACGCGATTTACCTTGGCGGAAAAATAAAGATCCATACAAAATATGGGTATCGGAAGTGATGTTACAACAAACGCGCGTCGATACCGTCATCCCTTACTTTTATCAGTTTATTGAAAAATTTCCGACTTTAGATGCGTTAGCTGACGCTAAGGAGGAGGAAGTGCTTAAAGCGTGGGAAGGGCTTGGATATTACTCCCGTGTTCGCAATTTACATGCAGCAGTAAAAGAAGTCAAAGAAAAGTACGGTGGACGTGTGCCAGCGTCTAAGGAACAATTTTCTTCATTGAAGGGTGTCGGGCCGTACACAACGGGAGCGGTGTTAAGCATTGCTTACGGCATCCCTGAACCTGCAGTAGACGGGAATGTGATGCGAGTATTGTCGCGTATTTTTTATATTACAGACGACATTGCGAGAGCGAGTACGAGAAAAAAGTTCGAGCAAATTGTGTCTTGCATTATTTCACATGACGATCCATCTGATTTCAATCAAGCGTTAATGGAACTAGGGGCACTCGTTTGTACACCAAAAAATCCGAGCTGTTTTTTATGCCCTGTTCAGCGCCATTGTCGCGCGTTTGCGGAAGGGGTAGAGGCAGAGCTACCTGTAAAAACAAAAGGAAAAGCGCCGAAGCATGTGGCTTTTCGTGCCATTGTGCTTACGAACGAAGAGGGGAAAATACGAATTGAAAAGCGACCAAGTAGCGGATTGCTTGCTAACCTTTGGCAATTTCCAAACGATGAACATGCTCCAACACCGAATGAACAAGCATTTATAAAAGAAATAAGCGAACGATATCATGTCGTGCTTCGTTCAATACAACGAATCGGTACATTCGAACACGTATTTTCCCATATCGTGTGGCATATTGAAGCATATAAAGGAAACGCGCTTGAATTACAAATCGATGACGAAACGAATAAATGGGTCACAGCCGATGAACTAAACCAATATGCGTTCCCGGTCATATACCAAAAAATATGGCAAGCATACGAGTAAAGGCATATCCCTTTACTCGTAAAATACTCGTGTTCCATTTGTATATGTTGCTTCGTTTCGTTGTAAACCGCCCCTTGCTTCAATCTCTTCGATCATTTCACGATGTAACGTTTGTCCCTCTGCATTCAAATATGGAGTGACTTGTTGGAAGACATGGTGAAAAAATGCTAACTCGCTATCTTTCCACTCCCGTTTTGAAATCATTTGTAAAGCTGTTAAATCGCGTCCAATATACATCATTCTCACCCCTTTATGTAGTGTAGAAAGCGAAATAAAAATTATTCATGCGGATATTTTTCAGCAAATTATACAAAGTAATAATCGTGGAGGTGAGCATAATGAAACCAAACAAAACGATTGCAGGGACAAACATTCAACATGTGAAACAACAAAATGCTGGCCAATATGGAACAGAGTTTTCAACGGAAACAGATGTTCAGCATGTCAAACAACAAAATGCAAAATCAGAAGCAAAGAAAAATCAATAACGGGCAAAGGGCATCGGTTTTCGTCCGATGCCCTTTTTCTTCCTCGCTGATTAACGTTATAATAGAGGAAAAAGCGTCGAATGAAAGTAGGGAATGTGTATGGAGTATCCACAGACAGGGGCGATCATTCAAATTCATAGTTATAAACATGACGGTCATATTCATCGTGCATGGAAAGAAACGGTCGTGTTAAAAGGAAGTGAGGAAGAAGTAATTGGTGGTAACGATCGTACACTTGTGACAGAAGCGGATGGGAGAACGTGGGTGACACGTGAGCCGGCCATTTGTTTTTTTTATGCAGAACATTGGTTTAACATTATTGCGATGATTCGGGCAGACGGTGTGTATTACTATTGCAACATTAGTTCGCCTTACGTTTGGGATGGGGAGGCATTGAAATATATTGATTATGACTTGGATATTAAAGTATTTCCAAACGGTCAGTACGATATATTAGATCGTGATGAATATGAACGACATCGCGACGAAATGAACTATCCTGAAATTATTGATAAGATTTTAAAAAATAACATTCAAAAATTAATTCAATGGATTAAAGAAAAAAAGGGACCGTTTGCTCCTGAAGTGGTCGAACATTGGTATAAAAAGTTTATTATGTATGGAAAGTAAAAGTAATACATACATGGATCAAAAACAACGGTTAGCTATTGGTCACCGTTGTTTTTTTATTTTTTGCAAAGAATGATTAAATTTTTTGAATTTTTTTATTGTATTTTTTTAATATTCATGTAATAATTTGAAACGTAACACTAAAAGTTATTTTAAAAATATAAATTTTCTGTATATAAAAGGAGTGGCTTCCGTGGGAGATGAAGCAATTTTACGAGTCAAAAGCTTAAAAACGTGCTTTTTCACAGATGACGGGGAAGTTCCTGCGGTTGATGGTGTAGATTTTTACATAAATAAAGGTGAAATTTTAGGGATTGTTGGTGAATCAGGCTGCGGAAAAAGCGTCACATCGCTTTCGATTATGGGATTGTTGCCGAAAGGAATTGGCAAAATTACAGATGGAGAAATATGGTTTAAAGATGAAAATATTGCATTAGCGTCGGAAAAACGGATGAAAGAAATACGAGGAAATGAAATCGCAATGATTTTCCAAGAGCCGATGACGTCATTGAATCCACTTTTTACAATTGGGAACCAAATGATTGAAGCGATTCGCATTCATCAAAACATAAGCAAGGCAGAAGCGCGAAAACGAGCGATTGATATGTTAAAACTTGTTGGTTTACCTCGTGCCGAAGAGATGATTGATGAATATCCGCATCAGTTATCTGGAGGTATGCGACAGCGCGTCATGATTGCGATGGCGATGGTATGCAACCCGTCTTTATTAATTGCCGACGAGCCAACGACCGCTTTAGATGTGACGATTCAAGCACAAATTTTACATTTGATGAAGCAGTTAAACGAACAATTCGGCACAGCGATTATGATGATTACGCACGATTTAGGCGTCGTCGCAGAAATGTGCCATCGCGTTGTTGTGATGTATGCAGGAAAAATTATTGAAGAAGGGGACGTTCAAACGATTTTCCGTCATCCAAAACACCCATATACAATTGGACTCATTCGTTCTGTTCCGGATATTCGTGAACGAAAAGAGCGGTTATATTCCATTCCAGGAAGTGTGCCTAAGCCAGGATCTATTAAATATGGCTGTCGCTTTGCGGCAAGATGTGAACAAGCATTTGAGCGATGTTTTTCCGAAAATCCTGATTTATACGAAGTAGAACAAGGACATCGGGCACGTTGCTTTTTGTATGCAAAGGAGGAACATGCTACCCATGAACGAACCGTTACTACAAGTTAAAGGGCTGAAAAAATATTTTCCGATTACTGCAGGGTTGTTTAATAAACAAATCGGTCAAGTCAAAGCAGTGGACGATTTATCGTTTTCTGTTTATAAAGGGGAGACGTTAGGGATCGTTGGAGAGAGTGGCTGTGGGAAATCAACGACAGGACGAATGCTTTTGCGGCTCATTGAGCCAACAGAAGGATCTATTGTATTTGAAAATGAAGAAGTGACAAAACTATCCCCACAACAATTAAGAAAGTTGCGGCGCGATATGCAAATGATTTTTCAAGATCCTTTTGCATCGCTTAATCCGCGCCATACAGTCGAAAAAATTTTAGAAGAACCGCTCATTGTTCATGGGATCGGTTCAAAAGAAGAACGACGGAAAAAAGTGCGCGAGATGTTAGAAGTCGTCGGATTAAGTAGCTATCATGCAAAACGTTATCCGCACCAATTTAGTGGAGGACAACGACAACGCATTGGCATCGCTCGCGCGTTGATGACGAAGCCGAAGCTCATTATTGCGGATGAGCCCGTGTCAGCACTCGATGTGTCCATTCAAGCCCAAGTGCTGAATTTACTAGAAGATTTACAAAAAGAGTTCGGTTTAACATACATTTTTATCGCTCATGACCTTGGCGTTGTTCGCCATATTAGCGATCGTGTTGGCGTCATGTATTTAGGGAGAATGGTCGAACTGGCTAACAGCGAGGATGTATATCGCAATCCGAAACATCCGTACACCCAAGCATTGCTTGAAGCTGTTCCAATTCCAGATCCGGAATATAAAAAAGAAAAGCAACTGCTTAGCGGAGATTTGCCGAGTCCATCGAATCCGCCAGCAGGATGCGCTTTTCATACACGATGCCAAGCATGTATGGATATTTGTAAAACGACAAAACCACAATGGAAAGAAGTTGAACAAGGGCATTACGTCGCTTGCCATCTTTATACATAAAGATGGCAAGCGACAAAGTGTTGAAAAAGTGGGGAGTCAAGAAAAAGTTCACTTTCCTCGTGAATTTTTTCTTCTTTTCTTTT
>NZ_JAIWYK010000127.1:0-285 GCF_022030075.1 Anoxybacillus sp. LAT27 | reverse complement strand
AATAGCGAACGGCATAAAAGCTTGAAATATGTCGAATCAAAATTTCCTTTTTGATGAGCCCTTTCCACCTTGCAAACCCATACAACTCCCCGACGGCTGTCAAGGGAGGGATGATGATCCAATAAAAAGGAGGAAATCTCTTGGTCTGAGTATTCTCCTTCAAGCCATCCTTTCAGCCACTCATTTTCTTCCGTGCGCCGTTTCTCCTCGGCATAAAGGTTCCGCAATAAGTGTTGCGCCCAAGCAGTCGCGGTGCGGTCCAAAATGAGAAGGTCAAACTCATTG
>NZ_JAIWYK010000126.1:0-286 GCF_022030075.1 Anoxybacillus sp. LAT27 | reverse complement strand
GTAGCGAAAGGGATTACCGGCGGCTATCTGCCGGTTGCCGCGACGCTGACCACGGACCGGGTGTACGACGCCTTTTACGCCGACTACGAGGAGCAGAAGACGTTTTTCCACGGTCACTCCTACACCGGCAATCCGCTCGGCTGCGCCGTCGCCCTGGCCAACTTGCGGCTGATGGAAGAGCGGCGGATCGTCGAGGGAGTGGCGGAAAAATCGCGCCGCCTGGCGAAGCTGCTGGCGCCGCTGTCCGATTTTGCCCACGTGGGAGAGGTGCGGCAAAAAGGCTTTA
>NZ_JAIWYK010000125.1:0-286 GCF_022030075.1 Anoxybacillus sp. LAT27 | reverse complement strand
CGGGCGCCAGGCAGGTTATCCCTTCGCGAACGCATGGATCGAACCGCAAGGTATGGAAGGCGGCGTGCTGCGCGTTCGGCTCGACGCCGGGACACTCTCGGCGGTGCGCGTGATCGGCCACGCCAACGCGCTGGCCGATCACCTGCTGACAACCGCGTTGGTGACCGGGCGTCCGGTCCGGCGCGAACAGTTGGAGCGCGCGATCCTCCTCGTCGGCGACATACCCGGCGTCAGCGTCCGCGAAAGCCGATACGTCCGACAGGACGGTTTCGGGATCCTGCTCGTC
>NZ_JAIWYK010000124.1:0-286 GCF_022030075.1 Anoxybacillus sp. LAT27 | reverse complement strand
AAAAGGAGTGTGTTCCCATGTCTGCCATTATCGATGTCTACGCTCGCGAAGTGCTCGATTCGCGCGGCAACCCGACGGTGGAAGTGGAAGTGTACACAGAAGACGGCGGCTTCGGCCGCGCCTTGGTGCCGAGCGGCGCCTCGACCGGGGAATATGAAGCGGTCGAACTGCGCGACGGCGATAAAAACCGCTACCTCGGCAAAGGGGTGTTAAAAGCGGTCGAAAACGTCAACGAAATCATCGCGCCGGAAATCATCGGCCTGGAGGTCGCCGACCAAGTGGCGAT
>NZ_JAIWYK010000123.1:0-287 GCF_022030075.1 Anoxybacillus sp. LAT27 | reverse complement strand
ACAAAGTCACTGCCATTATTGGCGGCACGATCAGCGGCAACTCCTTAGCCATGATTCCACTCATTGAAAAAGCAGGCATTCCGTACATTTCCCTCGCCGCAAGCAAACAAATCGTCAATCCAAGCGATGGATCCTCACGTCATTGGACATTTAAAACCGCTCAAGGGGACAATATCGTCATTCAGAAGCTGCTTGGTTTTCTAAAAGAGAAAGGATGGATGAACGTCGCCTGGCTGAATGTCGCCAATGCCTATGGAACGAGCGGGCATGAAGAGTTTGTGCATTAT
>NZ_JAIWYK010000122.1:0-288 GCF_022030075.1 Anoxybacillus sp. LAT27 | reverse complement strand
AATTGGACTTTCAATATGCCGATCAATTATTGAATCTCACGGCGGTAATATTTGGGCTGAGCCGACCAATCCGCGCGGCGCTACCTTTTGTTTTACTCTGCCTGGCGACAGGGAGAAAATACTATGAGACAGTCGAAACAGCCCGTCGTTGTGGGCGGCACGGTAGCCGTCGTCGACGATGATCTTTCCGTGCGTGAAGCGCTCAGAAATCTCCTGAGTTCTGTCGGACTTGATATTCACACCTTTGCGTCTACGCACGAGTTTTTGGCGTGGTCGATTCCTGATACG
>NZ_JAIWYK010000121.1:0-288 GCF_022030075.1 Anoxybacillus sp. LAT27 | reverse complement strand
CTCTCGAGGATTTCCAGCGCCTCGCGGGAGATGGCGTGCTGTGGGTCGCTCTCGTCGTCGGTCCAGGTCAGTGCGACCTCGCCGGGGGCGACGAAGCAGCACAGGTTGTCGACGTGGCCGTCGGTCTCGTCCTGGTAGCAGCCCCGCGGCAGCCAGATGACCTTGCGGATCCCTAGGAAGTCGCCCAGCAACCGTTCCAGGTCGGCCTTGCTCAGGCCCGGATTGCGGTTGGGGTTGAGCAGGCACTCCTCGGTGGTGATCAGGGTGCCCTCGCCGTCGACGTGGATC
>NZ_JAIWYK010000120.1:0-289 GCF_022030075.1 Anoxybacillus sp. LAT27 | reverse complement strand
CCACTGTTGTAACCGACGCCCCCTCCCGCCGAATGGAGAACGTGCTTGGCGGCAGCCAGCGCATCGCCTTTATTTTGCGTGATCGCGTATACTTGGGCCGCTTCATTGGCTGCCGACTGCGCGACGATGACACACATGCCCGCTTCCCTCCTCCCTCGATCACACTGTTTCTAGCGTTGGCTGGACTAGGTTGACCCATGTTTCTTTTTGACGAAATTCAGGTGATTTCTCTTGATAAACGGCAGTGCGACCGCAAGAATCAGCAGCTCGAAGGGAAGATCCTTCCGGA
>NZ_JAIWYK010000119.1:0-289 GCF_022030075.1 Anoxybacillus sp. LAT27 | reverse complement strand
AAAAGAAAAAGCGATCCAAATTGGTGAACCAAAAATTATCGAACTGGTGTTTTGGCAAACTCTACGACTATTTGAAATACAAACTAGAAGCTAAAGGCATCACTTTTGAAAAAGTGGATGAATCGTATACCACGCAAACATGTCCTGTTTGCGGGAAGAAGAAAAAACCTTCTTCTAGAAATTTTATTTGTGCTTGTGGTTATTCTCAGCATCGGGATGTCCATTCGGCATGCAATATTCTTACAAAACACTTATATGGAGAATTCCGACCGATGAAAATAACGAACCA